>NZ_WKDB01000007.1:0-122502 GCF_021606215.1 Pseudomonas sp. PA-5-4B
TGAGTCCCCTGAAGGGCCGTCGAAGACTACGACGTTGATAGGTTGGGTGTGTAAGCGCTGTGAGGCGTTGAGCTAACCAATACTAATTGCCCGTGAGGCTTGACCATATAACACCCAAGCAATTTGAGTCGAAAGGCCAGATTGCGGTGTGTGAAGACGAGATGAACCGAAAGTTCGACGCTCACAAAACACCGAAAGCTGTCACATACCCAATTTGCTGAAGCGAAGCCAACTGGCTACGACTCAGTACCCGAATTTCTTGACGACCATAGAGCATTGGAACCACCTGATCCCATCCCGAACTCAGTAGTGAAACGATGCATCGCCGATGGTAGTGTGGGGTTTCCCCATGTGAGAGTAGGTCATCGTCAAGATTAAATTCCAAAACCCCTGATTGCTAACGCAATCAGGGGTTTTGTTTTGGGCGGTCGAAAAGTGTGGGCACGCAATGTATCAAGCGTTTCCCTGTTGCAGCCTGCCACCGCCTTCAATGCTAAAGTCCATGCCTCGATTTTGCTTTTCCCAAGGAAGCCGTTATGCCGGATGCGACGTCCCTCAGCGCTGGATTCATGGTGGTTCACGGCAACCGCCTGGACGAACTGCGCAGTCTGGTAGTCAGCTGGATGCGCCGTTATCCCCTGGCTCCTCTGGAAAACGAAATTGCCTTGGTCCAGAGCAACGGCATTGCCCAATGGCTCAAGTTGGCCTTGGCAGAGGATCCGGAAGAAGATGATATGGGCGGCTGTGGCATCGCTGCGGCTATCGACGTGCAACTCCCCGGCAGCTTCATGTGGCAGCTCTATCGCATGGTCTTGGGGAAGGATGAAATCCCGCCCAAATCCCTGCTCGATAAGGCCCCGCTGACCTGGCGCTTGATGCGCTTGCTCCCGGAGCTCATCGATCAACCGCACTTCGAGCCCCTGCAGCGCTTTCTCACCGACGACACCGACCTGCGCAAACGCTATCAACTGGCCGAACGCCTGGCCGACTTGTTCGACCAATACCAGGTCTACCGCGCCGACTGGCTGGAAGATTGGGCCGCTGGCCGCCATCAACTGCGCAATGGCCGAGGCGAAGCAAAGCCCCTGAACCCGGCAAATTGCTGGCAGGCCGAACTATGGCGCGCACTGCTATTGGACGTTGGTGAAGAGGGCATGGCCGAAAGCCGTGCCGGTGTTCACCAGCGTTTCATCGAGCGGATCAACACCCTCGAAAAAGCCCCTCAGGGGCTGCCGTCCCGAGTCATCGTTTTTGGCATCTCATCCTTGCCCGCCCAAGCGCTGGAGGCACTCGCCGGCCTGGCACGCTTCAGCCAAGTCCTGCTGTGCGTACACAACCCTTGTCGCCACCACTGGTCCGACATCGTCGCCGACAAAGACCTGCTGCGTAACGAGTACAAACGCCAGGCGCGCAAAGCCGGCATGCCAGTCACCATCGACCCGCAAACCCTGCACCAGCATGCGCACCCGTTGCTGGCCGCTTGGGGCAAACAGGGCCGCGACTACATTAGCCTGCTGGACAGCTACGACGACCCCAACAGCTACCGCGCCGCCTTCCGTGATGGCCGCATCGACCTGTTCAGCGACAACGAACCCACCACGTTGCTCAACCAGTTGCAGGACGACATCCTCGAACTGCGCCCACTCAATGAAACCCGCGAACTGTGGCCGGGCGTCGATCTAAATCACGACAGCTCCATCCGCTTCCACGTCGCCCACAGCGCCCAACGCGAAGTGGAAATCCTCCATGACCAATTGCTCCAACGCTTCAGCGCCGACCCCACACTGCGCCCGCGTGACATCATCGTCATGGTCCCCGACGTCGACAGCTATGCGCCGCACATCCGCGCCGTCTTCGGCCAGCTTGAGCGAAACGACCCACGCTTCATCCCGTTCACCCTCACCGACCAAGGCCAACGCGGCCGCGATCCGCTGCTGATCGCCGTCGAACACCTGCTAAAACTTCCAGATAGCCGCTTCCCCGTCAGCGAAATCCTCGACCTGCTCGACGTCCCCGCCTTGCGCGAACGTTTTGCCATCAAGGAACGTGATCTGCCCACGCTGCACCGCTGGATCGAAGGCGCCGGCATTCGCTGGGGCCTCAACGCCGAACAGCGCGCCGGCCTCGGCCTCCCCCAGGAGCTTGAGCAAAACAGCTGGCGATTCGGCCTGCGCCGTATGTTGCTGGGTTATGCCGTGGGCACTGGAATCGCCTGTGACGGTATTGAGCCCTACGATGAAATCGGCGGGCTGGACGCCGCGTTGATCGGCCCACTGGTCGCCTTGCTCGATGCGCTAAACCACGCTCATCAAGCCTTGTCACAACCGGCAAGCCCCCCAGAATGGGGCGAGCGCCTGCAACGCCTGATGCAGCTGTTCTTCCTGCCCAGCAGCGAGCACGACGACTATCTACTCGGCCAACTCGAACAACTGCGAGAAGACTGGCTGGAAACCTGCGAGTCCGTCGGCCTGCAGGACGAGTTACCCCTTACCGTCGTCCGCGAAGCCTGGCTCGCCGGCCTCGACCAAGGCCGCCTGTCCCAGCGCTTCCTTGCTGGGGCTGTCAATTTCTGCACCCTGATGCCCATGCGCGCCATCCCGTTCAAGCTGGTCTGCCTGCTCGGCATGAACGACGGCGACTACCCGCGAGCCCAACCGCCGCTGGACTTCGACCTGATGGGCAGCGACTACCGCCCCGGCGACCGTTCACGCCGCGAAGACGATCGTTACCTGCTGCTCGAAGCGCTGCTGTCCGCCCGCGATCAGCTCTATATCAGCTGGGTAGGCCGCAGCATCCGCGACAACAGCGACCGCCCTGCCTCGGTATTGATCGGCCAATTGCGTGACCACCTCGCCAGCGGCTGGCATAACGCAGACACACAAGAACCGTTGCTGGAAGCCATGACCCAGGAGCACCCACTCCAACCCTTCAGCGCCCGCTATTTCCACGAAGGTGATGCGCTGTTCAGCTACGCCCGCGAATGGCAATTGCTCCATCAAGCACCCGTGGCCACGGCTACAGAAGAACACTTGGCAGAGCACCACCAGGAAGAACCTCTGAGCCTCGGTCAGTTGCAAGACTTTGTGCGCAACCCCGTCAAACACTTCTTCAGCCAGCGTCTGAAAGTGTTCTTCGAAGCCGCTGAAGTCCCGCTGGCCGATGAAGAACCTTTCGTTCTCGATGCCTTGCAACGCTACAGCCTCAGCGACAGCCTGCTCAATGCAGCCTTGGCCCAGCCCGATCACATAGACCAGGCCCTGAATGCCCAAGCCCTGCGCCTGCAAGGCAGTGGCCTGCTGCCCATGGTCGGTTTCGGCGAATGCCTGCGTAATGAATTGGTCGAGCCATTGCCCGATCTACTGCAGCGTTATCAACACTTACTGGCGCTCTGGCCTACGCCACAAACCGCTGCCGAACCGATCAGTTTTGAGCATCAAGGCATTGAACTCGAAGGCTGGATCAGTGGCCTGCATCGGCGCAGTGATGGCGGATTGTTAAGCGTCACCACCATCCCCAACAGCATTGGCTCGATCAAGACCCGCAAGTGGCATCGACTGATCCGCCCGTGGGTCAATCATGTGGTGGCCTGCGCCTGCGGCTTGCCACTCAGTACCGGGCTGGTCGCCAGTGACGACACCCTGCTGCTGGCCCCGCTGGAAAAAACCGTCGCCCAGGAAATACTCGGCAACCTTTTACTGGCCTGGCACACCGGCATGCGCAAACCACTGCCCGTCGCCGTGAAAACCGCCTTCGCCTGGCTCGGCCAAACCGACCCCGACAAGGCCCAGGCGGCAGCCAGCAAAGCCTACGAAGGTGACGGCCTGACCACCGACGGCGAACGCCGCGAAACCCCGGCGCTCACCCGCCAATTCCCGGATTACACCACGCTCATCGCCAGCGAAGAATTCGAAGGTTGGGCCGAGACCCTGTATCGGCCCTTGATCAACGCCCCATGGCGGTCACTCAGCAGCGAGGAGGCCAGCGCATGATCAGTAAACCTTTGGCCCTGGCCTTCCCACTCAAAGGCAGCCAGCTGATTGAAGCCAGCGCCGGCACTGGCAAGACCTTCACCATTTCCGCCCTGTACCTGCGCCTGGTGCTTGGCCACGGTGGTGAAGAATCCGGCTTTGGTCGTGAACTGCTGCCACCGCAAATCCTGGTGGTGACCTTCACCGACGCCGCCACCAAAGAGCTGCGCGAACGCATCCGCATCCGCCTCGCCGAAGCCGCGCGGTTCTTCCGCGACGAAATTGAGCAACCGGACGCCCTGATCGCCGACCTGCGTGACCAATACCTGCCCGAGCAATGGCCTGCCTGTGCCAACCGCCTGGACATCGCCGCCCAATGGATGGACGAAGCTGCCGTCTCGACCATCCACAGTTGGTGCCAGCGCATGCTGCGCGAACACGCGTTCGACAGCGGCAGCCTGTTCACCCAAACCCTGGAAACCGACCACAGCGACCTGCTCGGCGAAGTGCTGCGCGATTACTGGCGGCTGTTCTGCTACCCAATGCACGACGATGCGCTCAACTGGGTGCGCAAAAACTGGAGCGGCCCCGCCGCGCTGATGCCACGCGTGCGCGCGCTGTTCGGCAGCGAACGGCCCACCGATGAAACCCGTGAGCCGGCCGAATTGATCAACGCTTGCTTGCAAGAACGCCGCCAAGCGCTGGTCGCGCTCAAGGCGCCCTGGCAACAATGGGCCATCGAGCTGCGCGATATCTGCCTGCAAGCCGTCGCCGCCAAAGCCGTCGACGGCCGCAAGATGCAGGCGCGTTACTTCGAACCCTGGTTCGAAAAGATCAGCGCCTGGGCCGCTGACGAAACCCTCGAACAACTCGACATCGGCACCGGCTTCACCCGCCTCACGCCCGATGGCATGGCCGAAGCCTGGAAGGGCGAGCCGCCGCGTCACCCTGGCATCGACGCCATGACCAGCCTCAAGGCCAGCCTCGACGCGCTGCCAACCCCCGATGCCGCCGTGTTGCAACACGCCGCCGGTTGGGTCGGTAAACGCTTCGAAGAAGAAAAACGCCGCCGCGCCGAAATGGGCTTCGACGACATGCTCATCCGCCTCAACGCCGCCCTGCAAGCCGACGGCGGCGAGCGCCTGGCCAATGTGATCCGTGAGCAATTCCCGGTCGCCCTGATCGACGAATTCCAGGACACCGACCCGGTGCAATACAGCATCTTCGACAGCATCTACCGCATCGAAGAAAACCACCTAGACAGTGGCCTGTTCCTGATCGGCGACCCCAAACAGGCCATTTACGCCTTCCGTGGCGCCGACATCTACACCTACCTGCGCGCCCGCCAGTCCACCACCGGCCGCCATCACACCCTGGGCACCAACTTCCGTTCCAGCCACGCGATGGTCGAGGCGGTCAACCATGTGTTCCAGCGTGCCGAGACCGGCCGTGGCGCGTTCCTGTTCCGTGAGCGAAATGGCGACAACCCGGTGCCGTTCCACTCGGTGTTGTCCCAAGGCCGCAAAGAGCAGTTGCAGGTCGATGGCCAAACCTTGCCGGCGATGAACCTCTGGCACCTGCCCACCGATCAGCCGATTTCCAACGCGGTCTATCGCCAACAACTGGCGGCGGCCTGTGCTACGCAAATTGTTGAGTTGCTCAATGGCGGGCAGCAGGGCCGCGCGGGTTTCCTACAACCGGATGGCAGCTTAAAAGGCGTACTCCCGTCAGACATCGCCATCCTGGTGCGCGACGGCAAGGAAGCCCAAGCCGTGCGCGCCGAACTGGCCGCCCGTGGTGTACGCAGCGTTTATCTGTCTGACAAGGATTCGGTGTTCGCCGCCCAGGAAGCCCACGACCTGCTGGCCTGGCTCAAGGCCTGCGCCGAGCCGGACGTCGAGCGCCCACTGCGCGCCGCCCTGGCCTGCGTCACCCTGAACCTGTCACTGGCGGAACTGGAGCGTCTGAACCAGGACGAACTGGCGTGGGAAACCCGCGTGATGCAGTTCCGTGGTTATCGCGCGATCTGGCGTACCCAAGGCGTGCTGCCGATGCTGCGACGCCTGCTGCATGATTTCAAACTGCCGCAAACCCTGATCGCCCGCAGTGACGGCGAACGCGTATTGACCAACCTGTTGCACCTGAGCGAACTGCTGCAACAGGCCGCGTCAGAGCTGGATGGCGAGCAAGCATTGATTCGCCACCTGGCCGAACACCTGGCACTGTCGGGCCAGGCCGGTGAAGAACAGATTCTGCGCCTGGAAAGCGACGAACAACTGGTCAAGGTGGTGACCATCCACAAATCCAAGGGCCTGGAATACGACCTGGTCTTCCTGCCGTTTATCTGCTCGGTCAAGCCGGTGGATGGCAGCCGTTTGCCGCTGCATTACCACGACGAACAGGGCAAATCCCAAGTCAGCCTGCGGCCGACCGCCGAGTTGATTACCCAAGCCGACGACGAGCGCCTGGCCGAAGACCTGCGGTTGTTCTACGTCGCCCTCACGCGTGCCAAACACGCGTGCTGGTTGGGCATTGCCGACCTCAAACGTGGCAATAACAGCAGCTCGGTCTTGCACCTGTCCGCGCTGGGTTATCTGCTCGGTGGCGGTGCCTCGTTGGGCGAATCCGCTGGTCTGGCGCGCTGGCTGCTGGACTTGCAGGAGGGCTGCGCTGCCATCCACTACACCCACGTGCCCGACGCGCAATACAGCCTGTTCCACCCGCCGCGTAACGAGGCTACCTTGCTGGCACCGTTACTGCCCGCGCGCAAAGCCGCTGAAAACTGGTGGATCGCTTCTTACAGTGCGCTAAGAATTGGCGACAGCATGAGCGCCGCTAATCTAGAAGCACCAGAAAGCCCACAAGCCCAGAAGCTGTTCGACGACGAACGCCTCGACCCCGACGCACCGCGTGAAGTGGCAGCGTCTGGCGGCGACATTCACCGTTTCCCACGTGGCCCTAACCCCGGCACCTTTCTCCATGGTCTGTTGGAATGGGCGGGCGAGGAAGGCTTCAACGTGACGCCCGAGGCCATCGAAAAAGCCGTGGGCGCCCGCTGTAATCGGCGCAACTGGGAAGGCTGGATCGTCACCCTCAGCGGCTGGCTCGGCCATTTGCTGCAAACGCCGCTGCCGGTAGATAACGATCTAGTCGCCCTCAGCAGCCTGCAGCACTACCAGATCGAAATGGAGTTCTGGTTCGCCAGCCACAAAGTCGACGTGCTGGCCCTCGACAAGCTAGTGTGCCAGCACACCCACAACGGCGTGTCCCGAGTGGCCGCCGAACCGGTGCTGCTCAACGGTATGTTCAAGGGTTTTATCGACCTGACGTTCGAACACGACGGCCGTTATTACGTGGCCGACTACAAATCCAACTGGCTCGGCCCTGACAATTCGGCCTACACGCAGGACGCCATGGAACAGTCGATCCTCGAGCATCGGTACGACCTGCAATACGTACTTTACCTGCTGGCCCTGCACCGCCAGCTGAAGGCGCGCCTGCCGGATTACGACTACGACCGCCATGTTGGCGGTGCGCTGTACCTGTTCCTGCGGGGCACCCAGGCCACCAGCCAGGGCGCGTATTTCACCCGGCCGCCACGGGAGCTGATCGAAGGCTTGGACCTGTTGTTCCAGGGCAAACCCATACCGCCCAAGGTTGAGCCCGCCTGGGAACAAGGAGTGCTGCTATGAGCCTGTCGCCCTTACCGCTTGAGGACCTGATGCCACTCAGTCGCGCCGCCGACCTGTTGCAGTTGTTGGAACGCTGGGTTGAGCGTGGCTGGCTGCGCGCATTGGACAAAGCCTTCGTCGGTTTCCTCCACGAACTCGACCCGCAGGCCGACCCACTGGTATTGCTGGCCGCCGCATTGACCAGCCACCAATTGGGCCATGGCCACGTCTGCCTGGACTTGTTCGAAACCCTTAAAGCGCCAGACTTTGCCCTGTCATTGCCCCCCGAAGGCGACCTGCAAACCGGCGCCATGTTGCTGCCCTCGCAATTGCTCGACGGCCTTGATGGCGCCCACTGGTGCCAGGCGCTGGCCGCCAGCCACTTGGTCGCGCTGGCTGTTGATGGCACTGAATCGGCCCAAAGCCGCCCGCTGGTGCTGTCCGGCAAACGCCTGTATTTGCGCCGCTACTGGACCTACGAACGGCGCATCGACATGGCATTACGCCTGCGCCTGGCCACCCTGGAAACCGTCGCCACTGATTTGCCGCAACGCCTGAACACCTTGTTCGATCAAGCGCCGCCGGACGGCGTGATCGACTGGCAAAAACTTGCCTGCGCCCTGGCCACACGCGGTGCCTTCAGCATCGTTACCGGCGGCCCCGGCACGGGTAAAACCACCACTGTAGTGCGCTTGCTCGCGCTGCTGCAGGCCCCGGCGGTAGAGGCCAACAGCCCATTGCGCATCCGCCTCGCCGCGCCCACGGGCAAAGCCGCCGCACGCCTCACCGAATCCATCAGCCAGCAAGTGTTGTCGCTGAATGTGCCGGACAGCGTGCGGGAAAAAATCCCCACCCAGGTCACCACGGTTCACCGCCTGCTCGGCAGCCGCCCCGGCACGCGACATTTTCGACATCACCTCGGCAACCCGTTGCCATTGGACGTGCTGGTGGTGGACGAAGCCTCGATGATCGACCTGGAAATGATGGCCAACCTGCTGGACGCGTTGCCGCCCCACGCACGCCTGGTATTGCTCGGGGACAAAGACCAACTCGCCTCGGTAGAAGCTGGCGCGGTGCTCGGCGACCTCTGCCGTGATGCCGAAGCCGGCTGGTACAGCCCCGACACGCGCCAGTGGCTGCAAGCGGTCAGCGGCGAAGACCTCAGCGCCAGCGGCCTGCAGGAAGATCTCGATGGCAGTCATCCGCTCGCCCAGCAAGTGGTCATGCTGCGCTATTCGCGACGCTTCGGCGAAGGCAGTGGCATCGGCCAACTGGCGCGTTGGGTTAACCAGCAAAATGCCGAAGAGGCGCGCAGACTGCTTGCCGCGCGCAGCCACAACGACCTGTTCTGCCTCAGCCTCAAGGGCGAACACGATCACGCGCTTGAGCGCCTGGTGTTGGACGGGCAGGGCGACGACGCCCAGGGTTATCGCTATTACCTGAATCTGCTGCACAGCGCGCGGCCGGCCCTCGACACACCGCGCGAAGACGCCGCCTGGACCCACTGGGCGCAACAACTATTGCAAGCCTTCGACGCCTTCCAGCTGCTCTGCGCCGTGCGCAAAGGCCCATGGGGCGTGGAAGGTTTAAACCAGCGCATCACCGCCGCCTTGCGCAAAGTGCGGCTGATCGAAGGCGATGACCAATGGTACGAAGGCCGCCCGGTGTTGATGACGCGCAACGACTACGGCCTGGGCTTGATGAACGGCGACATCGGCATCGCCCTCAAACTGCCCGAAAGCGACGGCGGCCCACAGGTGTTGCGTGTGGCTTTCCCACGCAACGATGGCCAGGGTGGGGTGCGTTTTGTACTGCCCAGCCGTCTGAATGATGTGGAAACCGTGTACGCCATGACCGTGCACAAATCCCAGGGCTCCGAATTCACTCACACGGCGCTGATCCTGCCCGATGCGCTGAACCCGGTGCTGACCAAAGAGCTGATCTACACCGGCATCACCCGCGCCAAACGCTGGTTCAGTTTGATCGAACCGCGAGGCGGGGTGTTTGAAGAAGCGGTGCGGCGCAAGGTCAAACGCCTGAGCGGGTTGATGCTGGAGTTGGATGCCGCCCTCGATAAAACTGACTGATTGGTCATTAAATATTTCTGGTTTAGTTGTCTGATTTTTCTGAAAATATAGCGGGCTTTGATAAACCCCCAGTTCGTGGGGTTTTCCGCCGCTGTGCTATCGTTGCGGCATCACCCTGTAAAATATTTGAGAGAATTGCTGCATGAACGTGGCTGTCTCGCCCACAGAGCGCAGTTTGAGCTGGAGACGCATGTTACTGGTGGCGGTGCTATGCCTGCTCGCCCCGCGTGTATTTGCGCAGACGCCCAGCCTGGCGGATCACCGCGCCCAGGCGGTCACCCAAGTGGTACTCGGCATCCTCAGTTATGCCCGTTGGCCGGTGGAGCCTGCACAACTGCGCTTGTGCATCGTCGGCCCCACCCAATACACCGACGACCTTGTCAAAGGCACCACCCAGGCCACTGGCCGCCCGGTGGTGGTGCAGCGCCTGCTGGCCGATAATCCCGATATCGTCAGTGCCTGCGACGCCATTTACATCGGCAAACTCACCGCCGATGAACGCAGCCGCCTGTTCACCTCATTGATCGGCCACCCGGTGCTCAGCATCAGCGAAGGCGGCGACCAATGCACCGTGGGCAGCCTGTTCTGCCTGCGCGTGGGCGATGAGCAAGTGTCGTTCGAGGTCAACCTGGATTCCGTCGCCCGTAGCGGCGTGCGCATCCACCCCAGTGTGTTGCAACTGTCCCGACGTCGAGCGCCAGCGCCATGAGAACCGCTAAAGCGCGGCCGACCTTGCGTTCGGTCATTGGCCGTGGGCATTTGATCCTGGCACTGGTGGCCGTGACCCTGGCCAGTGTGTCGCTGACCCTGCTCGGTGTGCTGGCGCTGCGGGTGTATGCCGAACACAACCTGCACCTGATCGCGCGCTCCATCAACTACACCGTGGAAGCTGCGGTGGTGTTCGATGACAGTGCCGCCGCCACCGAAGCGCTGAGCCTGATTGCATCGACTGAAGAAGTGGCCCAGGCCGAAGTCTTCGACGCCAACGGCAAGCTGCTGGCGCAATGGGTACGGCCCGAAACCGGCATGCTCTCCAAGGTCGAGCTGGCGGTGGCGCACACCCTGCTCGAACAGCCTATCAGCCAGCCGGTCCTGCACCAGGGCCAGCCCGTCGGCAGCATTCACTTGGTCGGCCATGGCGGCAGCCTGCTGCGCTTTTTGCTCAGTGGCCTGGCCGGGATTCTGATTTGTACCGCGCTCAGCGCCTGGGTTGCGTTGTACCTGGCGCGGCGTCTGTTGCAAGGCATCACCCAACCGCTGCAAAGCCTTGCCGCCGTGGCCCACGCCGCCCGCAGCGAGCGCGATTTCGACCGCCGTGTGCCACCGGCGCAGATCGCCGAACTCGATAGCCTCGGCAGCGACTTCAACGCCTTGCTCGGTGAGATGGAAGCCTGGCAAAGCCACCTGCAAAGTGAAAATGAAACCCTCGCCCACCAAGCCAGCCACGACAGCCTCACCGGCTTGCCCAACCGCGCGTTCTTCGAAGGCCGCCTGATTCGCGCACTGCGCAGCGCCGCCAAGATCAATGAGAAAGTGGCGGTGTTGTTCCTCGACAGCGACCGCTTCAAAGACATCAACGACAACTTTGGCCACGCCGCCGGCGATGCCGTGCTGGTCGCCGTCGCCGAACGCGTGCGTGCGCAGCTGCGTGAGGATGACCTGGTGGCGCGCCTGGGCGGTGATGAATTCGCGATCCTGCTGGCGCCGCTGCACAAGGCCGAGGATGCCCAGCGCATCGCCGACAAGATCATTGCCAGCATGGACAAACCAATCCCGTTGCCCGGCAATACCCAGGTGCTGACCTCCCTCAGTATCGGCATCGCCATCTACCCCGATCATGGCGCCACTCCCGGCACCCTGCTTAATGCCGCCGACGCGGCCATGTACCAAGCCAAGCGGCTGTCTCAAGGCGGCCAGCAAACGGCGGAGGCGGAGCCTACCGCTGCCAACGTTCAACACAGGAGTTGATCCCTTGTTCTCGAAAACGCGTGTTCTGTTTATCACTTTACTGGTTGCCTTCCTGGCCCTCGGCGGCTGCCAGACGCCGCCGCCCAAAGGCCTGACCCCGGCCCAAGTCGCGGTCCTCAAACAACAAGGCTTTGAACTCACCGACGAAGGCTGGGCCTTCGGGTTATCCGGCAAAGTGCTGTTCGGCAGCGACGTCGAAAGCCTCAACAAAGCCAGCACCGACATCGTCGAACGCATCGGCAAAGCCCTGACGGGCGCCGGTATCGACCGCGTGCGCGTAGACGGCCACACCGACGCCTCGGGCAAAGAAACCTACAACCAGCAACTGTCCCTGCGCCGCGCAAAAAGCGTGGGCAAGGTGCTGACCAGCGTGGGCATGAAAGAAGAAAACATCCAACTGCGCGGCCTGGGCAGCAGCGAACCGGTGGCGTCAAACACCACCGTGGCAGGCCGCACCGAGAACCGGCGCGTGTCGATCGTCGTGATTGCCGACTAAGCACCTCACTCAATCCCAACGTGGCAATGCGGTCAACTGTGGGAGCTGGCTTGCCTGCGATGGCGGTATATCAGCAGTAGATAAGCTGCCTGACCCACCGCCATCGCAGGCAAGCCAGCTCCCACACTTATTTGTGCCAGACCTCCGATCGTTCCCACGCTCCGCGTGGGAATGCATCCTGTGACGCTCCGCGTCACGACTCAAGAGCAGACGCAGAGAGTCCAAGGCGGCATTCGATCTGCGATCTAGCGTTTAGCCCGTTGGCGTCATTGCTTGTGTCAGGTCATCCACCACGGCTTTGCCCATCTCACACAGGTAATGCGCGGCCCATGGGTATTGCTCTACACCCACACTCATGACGAATCTTGATGGCTAAGCTGATGAGGTTTCGCTTTTTCGCAAGTGGTGGGCTTAGTTAAATGGGCGCTCTAACTAACCACCTTAAAGAATCTCGATGATCATAAAAGGCAGTAATTTCAGCCAAGAGGTGTGCAGCCATGCAACAGCCTTGGTTGATGAACTACAAGGCACACCCACTCAACTTCCGGACAAGAAGCCGATGTCTATCAGTAATGCTGAGGTACTCGCTCTGATTTATTCCGGGGCGGATGTAACAGTTGATTCGTCTATGTTCTCGGCGTTGCAGCGCGACAGTCAGGCAATAGCGGCTCGAGATTCGAAGCGCCGCGTAACGTTCTGGAATGCAGCGATGATTGATCAGTCAGAACGGTTAGCGCTGTCGAAAAATGCACCCATGGCTGTGCATTTCGATTTTTCTTGAGTGTTGTCTCGATACCTAGAATGAGCAAGTTATCAGACATGGCCTGCTAGACATTTGAAGTGTTTTTATCTCAAAAAGAAAAAGCCGAGCCCCATGGACAACTCCGATATCGCGATCACGCTGGTCTTGATCTCTGCCTTCATGCACGCCACCTGGAACGCTGTAGTCCGCGCCGGTAGCAGTCGCTTCATGACCTTGGCCATGGTTGATGGTACCGCGCTAGTGATATGCCTGCTGGCCTTGCCATTTGTCAGAGTGCCGAGCCTGGAGGTTGGGGGCTATATCCTCGTCTCCGTGATGCTCAATACGGTCTATCGGCTATTTCTGATCAAGGCGTATGAAACGGGTGACTTCGGCCAGGTTTACCCCGTGATGCGTGGGGTACCGCCCGTATTGGTCGCGCTGTTTTCCTACTTTCTGCTGCATGAGCAGTTGTCACTCCAGGCTTTGACCGGAGTGTTGCTGATTTGTGTGGGGATTATCAGCCTGACCTTTGTGCGCAGGATGACGGCGCAGATGTTTAAACCGATCCTGATGGCGGTGTGCGCCGGCGTGTTTATTGCGTCTTACACGGTGGTGGATGCCAAAGGTGTAAGAGCGAGTGAGACGGTAATGCAGTACATCATCTACCTGACAGTGTTCCAGAGTATTCCGATCCCTGTGCTGGCGTATTCCAAAGAGCGTTCAGCCTTGGCTCAAGCAATACGTGGGCATTGGCGAGTAGGCCTGTTAGGCGGTGTTTTTTACCTGGCGTCTTACGGATTTGTGTTGTTTGCGTTATCGCTGGATGCGGTCGCCAAGGTCTCAGCGCTGCGGGAAACCAGTGTTATTATCGGCGCCATTATTGCCGCGCTGTTCTTTCATGAACGGTTCGGTTGGCGACGGATGCTGTCGGCATTCGTCATTGTTTGCGGGATCATCTTGATCAAAGTGAGCACCTGATGGCCCAGCGTCCGCCTCCCACACCCATGCTTCAAGCGTTCGTCAGCGCAGCGCAAACGGGTAGTTTTGCGCGTGCTGCCTCTGAGCTCAACCTCACCGCCAGTGCCATCAGTCATCAAATTGCGGGCCTTGAGGAGTGGTGGGGCGTGCTGTTGTTTGAGCGGCACTCGCGCGGTGTGAAGCTGACGGCAGCGGGGCAGGCCTTATTGCCGGTAACCGACGGATTTTTCAAGGCGCTGGACGGGGTGCTGCATTCGCTCAACCCCGGTAAATCCCAGCCGTTGTACCTCTCATGCACCTCTTCCCTCTGTTCGACGTGGCTGATTCCCAGAATGCACGGCTCTCACACTGAGGCCTCGTTCAACATTGACCTGGTGTTGACCAGCGCTGACATGAGCGGCGCCAGCCTGGAGGCTCATCAATACGATGTCGCGGTGGTGATGGGGTACGGCGACTACCCGGATCATCATGTTGAACTGCTGATGCGCGACGCGGTGTTCCCCGTTTGTTCGCCGGAGTTTCTGCGGTTGAAGGGTGATATTGCACAGGAAGATGTCGCCCGGTACCCGCTGATCCATCGGGTGGACGATCAGGTGTGTCCGGGGTGGGAAAGCTGGTTTGCATTTCAGGGGCTGGCGGCGCCGCCTTATCACCATGGGCCGCGATTTCCGGATTCGAGCCAGGCGATCAGTCTGGCGGTGAAGGGCACAGGGATTGCGCTGGGCAGAACTGCGTTGGTGTACGACCAATTGGAAGGCGGCACATTGGTTGCGCTGAATAGCCCAGTGATGATGTCGCCAGCGGCCTATTACATAATTTGCCGAAACGGACGACAGTCGGAGCCCGATATCGCTCGGTTAATTGTTTGGCTCAAGAGCACCGCGGGTGAGTTTTTGCGGGAAGTGCGGGCTCGGTATCCGCAAATAGCTGGGGCTGGTGCGGTTTAGAAGTGGAAGGAGCAAGCTTCCTCCCACATTCCGATCGTTCCCACGCTCCGCGTGGGAATGCATCCTGTGACGCTCCGCGTCACGACTTCAAGAGCAGACGCAGAGCGTCCAGGGCGGCATTCCCACGCAGAGCGTGGGAACGATCTGCGATCTAGCCTTTAGCTCGTAGGCGTCATCGCTTGCGTCAGGTCATCCACCACGGCTTTGCCCATCTCACACAGGTAGTGTGCGGCCCAGGCGTATTGTTCGCCGCGTACATCCATGGCGGCTTCCATGGCGAGTTTCTTGGAGTAGAACAGCAGGGTGGAGGCGTGTTCCAAGGCTTGCTCGATGGGCATGCCGGAGTTGACGCGGAACAGCGGTTTTTGGTTTTCGCCGTAGTCGCCGAAGGTGACGACGCCGAGGGTGGTGATGGATGAAAGGGGTGGATCGGGGACGATTTTGCTCATGATGATTGCTCTCTGCTGAAGTAGAGCTGCCACATCACATCGCTAAACATGAAGAGGGTGGCAGCTGTGTGCAGGTTAGCGATCCGGGCCAGAGCGCATCCCGGGTAGACTCGAAAGTCTCCCGCACACAGCCGCCATAAAACGCTAAAAGCTGACGAGAGCCAGCTGATACTGTTGGGGGCAGTGTCACGCCTGAAACCCGGATCGCTAAACCCGATCGCTGATGAGCAGCGAAGTCAGGAGGCTAGTGACCCAAACGGTAAGGCGCAATAGGGTAGAGAGTCTCTAGGAAACGTCCTGCAAATTAAAGCGAATCGTCGCTGATGGCCCTTTAATCCGCGAACCTCATCTCCCGCGTTTCCCCCATCAACAACCCCGCGTTCTGCTCCGTCACTTCCCTGATGTAATCCCACAACAGCGTAATCCGCTTCAGCTTCCGCAAATCCTCCCGGCAATACATCCAAAACTGCCGCGTTATCGCAATCTGCTCGCCCAGCACCGGCAACAACCGTGGATCCTGCGCCGCCAGAAAGCACGGCAAAATAGCCATCGACCGGCCCTGCTGCGCCGCCACGTACTGCGCGATCACGCTGGTACTGCGCAAACTCGCGCTGGCGCCGGGCACTACGTTGGCCAGGTACAACAGCTCCGAACTGAACGCCAGATCATCCACATAGCTGATAAATGGATGCTCGGCCAAATCTGCCGGTTTGCGGATCGGCGGGTGTTGGTCGAGGTAGTCCTGGGTCGCGTACAGCTGCAGCTTGTAGTCGCACAGTTTGCAGCACACATACGGCCCGTGTTCCGGGCGTTCCAGGGCGATCACTATGTCGGCTTCGCGCTTGGACAGGCTGATGAAGTGGGGCAGGGGCAAAATATCCACCGAGATTGCCGGGTAAGTGTCGACAAAGTGGCTGAGCTGCGGCGTGACAAAAAAGCTGCCGAAACCTTCGGTGCAGCCCATGCGCACATGGCCGGACAGCGCCACGCCAGAGCCGGACACCTGCTCGCAGGCCATGTGCAGCGTGCTTTCGATGGACTCCGCATACCCCAGCAAACGCTGGCCTTCGGTGGTGAGCACGAAGCCGTTGGTCCGGGATTTTTCGAACAGCAATGTGCCGAGCGACACTTCCAACGAACTGATGCGCCGCGACACGGTGGTGTAGTCCACCGCCAGGCGCTTGGCGGCGACGCTGGCCTTGCGGGTGCGGGCCACTTCGAGGAAAAACTTCAGGTCATCCCAGTTCAGGGAGCCCAATGACGTGATGTTTTTTTGCATATTGGACCGGCTTTTATGTGCGTTCTTATTAGAGATTTGCACATCTATACTCCAAAAACAGTTCGAACGCCTCATTCTTCAAGGCGATTCAACGCCTTGGTTCTCTGCACAACTATAAGATTTGGAGACCACATGAACGCTTCTGCCGATATTTCCGTGCAACAGGTCAAGTTGCTGATCAACGGTGAATGGGTCGAGTCCAAGACCACCCACTGGCAAGACATCGTCAACCCGGCCACCCAACAAGTGCTGGCCAAAGTCCCTTTCGCCACCGCCGATGAAGTCAACGCCGCCATCGACGCCGCCCATCAAGCTTTTCAAACCTGGAAGCTCACGCCGATCGGCGCACGCATGCGCATCATGCTCAAGCTGCAAGCCTTGATCCGCGAACATTCCAAGCGCATCGCCGTAGTCCTGAGCGCCGAGCAGGGTAAGACCATTGCCGACGCCGAAGGCGATATTTTCCGTGGCCTGGAAGTGGTCGAACACGCGTGCTCCATCGGCACCTTGCAGATGGGTGAGTTCGCTGAAAACGTCGCCGGTGGCGTCGACACCTACACCCTGCGTCAGCCGATCGGCGTGTGCGCAGGCATCACTCCGTTCAACTTCCCGGCGATGATTCCACTGTGGATGTTCCCGATGGCGATTGCCTGCGGTAACACTTTCGTGCTCAAACCGTCCGAACAAGACCCTCTGTCGACGATGCTGCTGGTAGAGCTGGCGCTGGAAGCCGGTGTGCCGGCCGGCGTGCTCAACGTGGTGCACGGCGGCAAGGATGTGGTGGATGCGCTGTGCACCCATAAAGATATCAAGGCAGTTTCTTTCGTCGGTTCGACCGCCGTTGGTACCCACGTGTACGACCTAGCCGGTAAACACGGCAAGCGCGTGCAGTCGATGATGGGCGCCAAGAACCACGCCGTGGTGCTGCCGGACGCCAACCGCGAACACACCTTGAATGCCCTGGTCGGTGCCGGTTTCGGCGCGGCAGGCCAGCGTTGCATGGCCACCTCGGTGGTGGTGCTGGTGGGCGCGGCCAAGCAGTGGCTGCCGGATTTGAAAGCGCTGGCGCAAAAACTCAAGGTTAACGCCGGCAGTGAAGCGGGCACGGATGTCGGCCCGGTGATCTCCAAACGCGCCAAGGCCCGCATTCTGGAACTGATCGAAAGCGGCGTGAAAGAAGGCGCCAAGCTGGAGCTGGACGGCCGCGACATCAAGGTGCCGGGCTTCGAACACGGCAACTTCGTCGGCCCGACCCTGTTCTCGGGCGTGACCACTGACATGCAGATCTACACCCAGGAAATCTTCGGCCCGGTGCTGGTGGTGCTGGAAGTTGCCACGCTGGATGAAGCCATCGCGCTGGTCAACGCCAACCCGTTCGGCAACGGCACTGGCCTGTTCACCCAAAGCGGTGCGGCAGCGCGTAAGTTCCAGAGCGAAATCGATGTAGGCCAGGTCGGCATCAACATCCCGATTCCGGTGCCAGTGCCGTTCTTCAGCTTCACCGGTTCGCGCGGTTCCAAGCTCGGCGACCTCGGCCCGTATGGCAAGCAAGTGGTGCAGTTCTACACCCAGACCAAAACCGTCACCAGCCGCTGGTTCGATGACGACACGGTCAACGATGGCGTCAACACCACCATCAACCTGCGCTGATTTGGGGAGACGACCATGAAGATTGCATTTATCGGCTTGGGCAACATGGGCGCGCCCATGGCCCGCAACCTGATCAAGGCTGGCCATGCGCTGAACCTGTTTGATTTGAACCAGACAGTGCTCAAAGAGTTGGCCGAACTGGGCGGCACCATCAGCGACTCGCCGCGTGATGCGGCCAGCGGCGCGGAGCTGGTGATTACCATGCTGCCGGCCGCTGCCCATGTGCGCAGCGTGTGGCTGAATGAAGATGGCGTGCTTGCTGGCATCGGCAAAGGCGTGCCGGCGGTGGATTGCAGCACCATCGACCCGCAAACCATTCGCGATGTGTCTGCCGCGGCGGCAAAACAAGGCGTGGTGGTGGCCGACGCACCCGTCTCCGGCGGCACGGGTGGCGCGCAAGCCGGGACGCTGACCTTCATGGTCGGCGCCACCCCGGAACTGTTCGCCACCCTGCAACCGGTGCTGGCGCAGATGGGCCGCAATATCGTGCATTGCGGCGATGTCGGCACCGGCCAGATCGCCAAGATCTGCAACAACCTGTTGCTCGGCATCAGCATGGTCGGCGTCAGCGAGGCCATGGCCCTGGGCGATGCGCTGGGCATCGACACGCAAGTGCTGGCCGGGATTATCAACAGCTCCACCGGGCGCTGCTGGAGTTCCGACACTTACAACCCATGGCCGGGCGTGATTGAAACTGCGCCGTCGTCCCGTGGCTATACCGGTGGTTTCGGCGCCGACCTGATGCTCAAGGACCTGGGGCTGGCTACCGAAGCCGCACGCCAGGCCAAGCAACCGGTGATCCTCGGCGCCGTGGCCCAGCAGTTGTATCAATCAATGAGTCAGCGTGGGGAAGGGGGTAAAGACTTCTCGGCGATCATCAACAGCTATCGCAAACCCAAGTAGGGGCGTTTCCGAGAGCCCGCGTCGGGCGGGCTCTCGGGTTTTTGCCGGTTACCACAGTGGCTTTTCGTAGCTGACGATCAAGCGTGTTTCGTCTATATCGCTTTCAAAGTTGGAGCGCATCATTGCGTTGCGTAAGCGGACTTTGACGTTTTTCAGGGTCGGATTCTGGAAGGCATAGCTCACATCGATATCCCGTTCCCACTCACGCCCGTCCGAACGGCCCGGCCCTCGGTCGACGTTGCTGCCCGATGCATAGCGCGTGAACATGGAAAGGCCGGGAACGCCCAGCGCGGTGAAGTCGTAGTCGTAGCGTACTTGCCAGGATTTTTCATCCTTATTGGCGAAGTCGCTGTACTGCAGAAAATTCACCAGTGTGGGATAGCTTCCTCTTACAGCTGCGTGGCCTGTGTTGCCTGACATGGTTTGGTAGGCACCACCCAATTTATGCGCCCCCCATGCGTAGGTCAGCATCGCACCCACTGCGGTGTTGTCGATGTTGGTTTGGCCGTTATCGAGAGAGCGCGTGTAACGCAATTCACTTTTCAGGCTTTGGTCCTCGGCAACTGCATAGGTATGTTGAAGGCTGCCCGCGTGCTGGGTGTAGAGGTTGTCCAGCGTGCTGTAGTAGTAGCTGGCGGTGAGTTGTTTGTTGACGGCGTAACTACCGCCTGCAAAGTCGAATGCATTCGATTGATTCTTCCCACGTACCACGATATTCCTGCGTGCGCCGGTGGCGACCGCCAACGCTTCATAGTTGGTTGAGTCGACCTGGTTGACGTGGGTAATTCTGCCCACGTCCAGCGTCAGGTCTTTGAGTTCCTGGGAGCGCAGGTGCGCGCCCTTGAAAAGCTGCGGCTGCAAGCGGCCGACGTTTTTTTCCAGTATCGGTAGCGCTGGTGGGGCCAGCGCACCGATTTTCAGCGTCGTTTGGGAAGCCCTGAATTTTGCCGTAAAAGCGGCTTCGCCATAGCTGTCTTCGGCTTTGCCGGATTGACGCACCGGCAATAAGCCGGAGCGGGTTCGGTCTGCACTTGAATCAAGCTTGAAGCCCGCTATGGCGAGGACATCGACGCCAACACCCACGGTGCCTTCGGTGTACCCGGACTCAATTTGCAACGCGAAACCTTGTGCCCATTCTTCGCGCTTGGACTGCGTGGCATTGGGCTCACGGTAGTCACGGTTGAAGTAAAAGTTCTTCAGCTCAAGCTTGCCGGTGCTGTCACTGATGAAGTCAGCGAGGGCAGAGGGTGCGAGAAAAACACAGATGTTTAACACACATACTTTGGTCAGGACGTTCAATTGGGCAGCCTGCGTGAGTGGGAAGACTCATCGCAGGGTGCTTTAAAGGGGCCGGACTCACGCTAGGGAAAAACTGAAGCAGGCCAAGGATTTATCTGATGCTGCTTATGCAAACACAAAATACTTACGCACGGTCTCGACCACTTCCCACGTGCCCTTCATGCCGGGTTCCACCACAAAGATATCCCCAGCGCGCAGGTGAATCGGCTCCAGGCCTTCTGGTGTGATCACGCAGTAGCCTTCCTGGAAGTGGCAATATTCCCACTTCACGTATTCCACGTACCACTTGCCTGGTGTGCAGATCCAGGTGCCCATGATCTTGCTGCCGTCTTCGCTGGTGTAGGCGTTGAGGTTGACGGTGTGCGGGTCGCCCTCGAGCTTTTCCCATTTGCAGGCATCCAGGACAGGTAGCGGGTGGGTGTCACGCAGTACGGTGATGGGCTTGGACATGATGGCTCCGAGGCTGGGAAGGGAAAGATGAACCCTAAGGCCTTGGGCGTTGTGTCAGTGGTCTGAACTCGACATCGGGATGCCCAGAAGCGCAGCCGAATGCGATCTCTCAGACGCTGTGCAGTCCATGTGGGAGCGGGCTTGCCCGCGATAGCGGAGTGTCAGGTACTGGAGATGCAGCTGTGCCGCCGTCATCGCGGGCAAGCCCGGCTCCCACAGGGAAAGGAGGCGCTCTTGAGTGATAGGTTTGTGCGGTAAAGCGCTATTTCTCCGCAGTAACTGCGAAAAATTTCCCGTGTTGCGCAGGAATTAGCAAGAAAATGCACGGCTGGCCCTCGTATCATTCACCCAAGAACGAGTGAGAGCCTTGCAATGAACCCAATAAAAACGTGGTGGGATATCAGCCCGCCCTTGAGCACGGCGACGCCGACCTGGCCGGGCGATACGCCGTTCCAGGAAGAGCGCGTGTGGCAGTTTGGCCCGGAGTGCCCGGTGAATGTGGGGCGCGTGACGTTTTCGCCGCACACTGGCGCCCATGTGGACGCGCCGCTGCATTACAGCGCCGACGGTGCGCCGATCGGCGAGGTGTCGCTGGATGTGTACATGGGCCCGTGCCGGGTGTTGCATTGCCTGGGCAGCGGCGCGCTGGTGCAGCCGCATCAGTTGCAAGGGCGTGTGGATAACTTGCCTGAGCGTGTGCTACTGCGCACTTATCCACAAGCACCGCTGACCGAGTGGGACTCGAACTTCACCGCCATCGCACCACAAACCATTGAGCTGCTCGCCAGCCTGGGCGTGCGTCTGATCGGTATCGACACACCGTCCCTGGACCCGCAACAGTCCAAGACCATGGATTCGCACAACGCCGTGGCCCGCCATGGCATGGCGATTCTCGAAGGCATCGTGCTTGATGATGTACCGGAGGGCGACTATGAGTTGATCGCGCTGCCGTTGCGTTTTGCCAACCTGGACGCCAGCCCCGTCCGTGCCATTCTCCGCCCGCTCAAGGAGCCCACGCGATGAGCCAGTGTCCCTTTTCACCTGATTACCAGCCGCCGGAAGAATGGCATAACGCCGAACTGAATTTTTCCGAGTCCATGAGCTACGGCGACTACCTGGACCTGGGCAAAGTCCTCAGCGCCCAGCACCCGCTGTCGCCCGATCACAACGAAATGCTCTTTATCATCCAGCACCAGACTTCAGAGCTGTGGATGAAACTGATGCTCCACGAACTCAAGGCCGCCCGCGAGCACGTGCGCCTGGGCGAGTTGCCGCCGGCATTCAAGATGCTGGCGCGAGTGTCACGGATCTTCGATCAACTGGTGCATGCCTGGGCCGTGCTGGCGACCATGACGCCGTCGGAGTACAAGGCGATTCGCCCGTTTCTGGGGCAGTCGTCGGGGTTCCAGTCGTTCCAGTACCGTGAGATCGAATTTATCCTTGGCAATAAAAGCGCAGCGCTGTTGCGGCCGCACGCGCATCGGCCAGAATTGTTGAACGAGTTGAAAGTGGCGATTGCCACGCCGTCGCTGTACGACGAGGCGATTAATCTGATGGTTAAAGCGGGTCTGGCGATTGACCCCAAACGCGCCGAACGCGACCCGACGGCGGCCACGGTTCATGATGAGTCGGTGGAGGCGGCGTGGCGCGAGGTGTATCGCGACCCGAGTCGGTATTGGGATTTGTATCAGTTGGCCGAGAAGTTTATCGACCTGGAAGACTCATTCCGCCAGTGGCGCTTTCGGCATGTGACTACGGTGGAGCGCATCATTGGCTTCCAGCCCGGCACCGGTGGCACCGAAGGCGTGGGTTACCTGCGCAAGATGCTCGACACGGTGCTGTTCCCCGAACTGTGGCGAGTGCGTTCCACGCTATAAAAAAAGCCCCGGAATTCCGGGGCTTTCTACATCTGGAATGCAATCAAATGTGGGAGCTGGCTTGCCTGCGATAGCGGTCTGTCAGCCAGCTCATCCACTGACTGACCCACCGCCATCGCGGGCAAGCCCGGCTCCCACAGGGATCACCGTGCGTTCACTACCGCGTTGCTTTTTCTAATCCGCAACCGGTAGGCAATGTAGATAATCCCCACCCAAACCGGCATCGCATACACCGAGTTGTTAATCCCCGGAATCGCCAGCATCACGCTGATGATCATCACCATGAACGCCAGGCACAGGTAGTTGCTGAACGGGAACCAGAAGGTCTTGAACGACGGCGTCACGCCTTGCTCGCCCATGGCCTTGCGGAACTTGATGTGGGTGAGGCTGATCAGTGCCCAGTTGATCATCAGCGAGGCAACCACCAGCGCAAACAGCAGTTCCAGCGCACTGTGCGGCGCGACGTAGTTGACCACCACGCACAGCATCGTCACCAGCGCCGAAATGGCCAGGGCGCGAATCGGCACGCCTTGTTTGTTGAGTTTCATCAGCGCTTTGGGCGCATCGCCTTGCTCGGCCAGGCCGAACAGCATGCGGCTGTTGCAGTACACGCCGCTGTTGTACACCGACAGCGCCGCGGTCAGCACCACGAAGTTGAGAATGTGCGCGGCGGTGTCGTTACCGATCAGCGAGAAGATCTGTACAAACGGGCTGCCGCTGTAGGCATCGCCCGACGCGCCGAGTGTTTGCAGCAGTTGGTCCCACGGGTACAGCGACAGCAGCACGGTCAGCGCGCCGACGTAGAAAATCAGGATGCGGTAGACCACCTGGTTGATCGCCTTGGGGATCACTTTGCGCGGCTCGCTGGCCTCGGCTGCGGTGATACCCACCAGCTCCAGGCCGCCGAACGAGAACATGATGAACGCCATCGACATCAACAGCCCCATGCCGCCATTGGGGAAGAACCCGCCGTGGCTCCACAGGTTGCTCACCGAGGCTTGCGGGCCACCGGTGCCGCTGAACAGCAGGTAACAACCGAGCACGATCATGCCGACAATCGCCACCACCTTGATGATCGCGAACCAGAACTCGGCTTCACCGAAGAACTTCACGTTGAGGGTGTTGATCAGGTTGACCGCGACAAAGAACACCAGCGCGCTGACCCAGGTCGGAATCTCCGGCCACCAGAACTGGATGTATTTGCCCACGGCTGTCAGTTCGGCCATGCCCACCAGCACGTAGAGCACCCAGTAGTTCCAGCCCGCGAGGAAACCTGCGTAACCGCCCCAGTATTTGTGGGCGAAGTGGCTGAAGGAGCCGGCCACCGGCTCTTCGACGATCATCTCGCCAAGCTGGCGCATGATCAGGAACGCGATGAAACCGGCAATCGCGTAGCCCAGGATCATGGACGGCCCCGCCGACTTGAGCACCCCGGCCGAGCCAAGGAACAACCCTGTGCCAATCGCCCCTCCCAAGGCGATCAGCTGAATGTGCCGGTTCTTCAGGCCACGCTTGAGGCCCACCGGGTTAACCATGTCATCCGCCATTAACATTCCCTTCTACTTGTTTTTCTTGAGGGTGAGTGCACGCCGCATCAGCCCCTCAGAACTGCTGAGGGTCAGATATTACTCTGCGTAAACTTTTCGTAATACAGCTGAACGCCATCAAGTGTCTGATCCGCCAGCCATTGTTGGATGGATTCGACCATTGGAGGGGGGCCGCATACGTACATATCGGCCGAACTGTCCCGCAATTCGGCCAGGTCGAAATGTTCGGTGAGGTAACCGCGTTTGCCAGGCCACTCGGGTGACGGGGCGCTGAGCACTTCGGTGTAGCGAAAGTCGGGGATTGTCGAGGTGTAGGCTTCGATGCGTTGTGCTTCGCACAAGTCCTCGGCCCCGCGCACGCCGTAATACAAGTGGACCGGCTGGTTGCAGCCGTTGGCAGCCAGCTCATCGAGCATACCCAGCAAGGCCGACAAGCCAGTGCCGCCGGCCACCAGTATCAGCGGCCGGGTGACATGCCTGAGGTAGAAGGCACCCAATGGCGCCTCCATCAGCACTTGATCACCGACCTGGCAGCGCTCGCGCAGGTAGTTGCTCATGACACCATCGGGCAGCAGGCGCACCAGAAACTGCAGTTGATTACCCGGCCGGTTGGCGAAGGAGTACGAACGCCAACTGTCGGTGCCGGGCACCGCCAGGCGGGCGTATTGGCCGGGCAGGAAGTCCAGCGGGTTGTCCAGGGTCACCTGCAAAATCGCGGTGCTGGCCGACACCTGCTGCACTTCGCTGACCTTGCCGCGCACGTGTACCGGCCCCGGCGCGTTGCACAGGCTCGAATCAAAATCGAAGTAGAACGTAGCGTCGGACTGCACCCGCGTCTGGCAACTGAGCATCTTCCGTTGCTTGAGGTCGAGGCTGGAGAGGGCTTCGTCGTCGACATAATCCTGGGTGTAATCGCCGGACTCGCAACGACCCTGGCAGGTGCCGCACACGCCTTCGCGGCAATCGAGCGGGATCTTGATGCCGTTGCGCAATGCCGCATCCAGCAGGATTTCATTCGCGCCTACCGGGAAAAACAGGGTCTTGCCGTCGGCAAAACTGAAGGCCACTTTGTGATTCATATGTTGTTCTCCGCGCGCATAACCTGTGGCGAGGGAGCTTGCTCCCGCTGCGCACTGGAGCGCCAGCCCGGTCAACCGGGAGCAAGCTCCCTCGCCACAGTGGGTGGGGTGTTGTATTAGAGGTGATAGAAATCCAGCACCGAGTTGATGGTGTCGTTGAGCAACAGTGCGTGCTTGCGGGTGATCAGCCAGCTGTCCCCATCCGGCTTGAGGTGGTAAGTGGCAGGCCCGTAAAACTGCTCTGAGGTGGCCAGGCGATAGAACAGCGTGTGCCAGTTCACCTTCACCTCCAGCGTGCCGTCTGCCTGCTCGGCGATCCGCACGTTATTGATCAAGTGCAAGGTGCGCGGCATCGGCGTGGCCGACGCCGCCTTGCCGGTGCGCAAACGGAACACGCGGTCTTCCAGGCCCGAACGGTTGGCGTAGTAGATCAGCGACATTTCGCGTTTGGGGTCGCGGGTGTACACGTGCTCCGAGTCCCATTGCGGCAAGTGAAACTCGCTCTGCGGGTCGAACAGCTGCACATAGGCGTCCCAGTCCTGGGCGTCGCACAGCTCGGATTTGCGGTAGAAGAATTGCTCGATCCGGTACTGCAATTGGGCATCCATCACTTCACCTCCCGCAGTGTCAGCGCTTGCTGGTCCAGGCCTTTGAGCAGAAATTGCTGCCAGTTGCGATGCTGGTTCACATACAGGCCTTCGTGGGTGAATTCGGTGCCGGTCATGGCCGGTTGAATGCCGATGGCTTTGCTGTTCGGCGTAGGGCCGGTTTCCCAGCGATGGCTGCCCCGTGAGATATCGCTCCAGCGTTCCAGGCGGCCCTGGAAACCGCGCTGGGCTTCGCGAAACTCCACCAGATCATCCGGCGTGCCCATGCCCGATACGTTGAAGAAATCCTCAAACTGGCGAATGCGGTTTTCGCGGTCGGCATCCGACTCGTTTTTCACGCCCAGGCACTGGCTGATGATCTCGGTCTTGTTCCACGCCACCGGGCGGATGATGCGCAGCTGCGAGCTGATCTGGTCGAGAAAGAACAGGCTCGGGTAGATGTTCAGGTTGCGCAGGCGGTGCATCATCCACTCGGCTTTCTGCTGGCCGTGTTCTTCCACCAGGCGCGGCATGATGGTGGCGTAGCCCGAGCGCACGCTGGGGTTGGGCATGTCGCTGAACAGCACGCTGTGGCCGTTGTTGAAGGCGAACCAGCCGTCATCGGTATTCGCGTCGCCGGCGCCGAGTTTGCTGTAGTCCAGTGTGCTGGCGGACGCGCTGCCGTTTTCGGTATTCACCTGCTGACGATGCTGCACCGTGGCCACGTAGTTGTAGTGCACGGTGCTGACGTGATAACCGTCCAGGCCGTTTTCGTTTTGCAGTTTCCAGTTGCCGTCGTAGGTGTAGGCGGATTTGCCCGGCAACACTTCCAGCTCACCGGTGGCCGACTGCGCGACCATCATGTCGAAGAACACTTTGGCGTCACCGAGGAAGTCTTCCAGGCTGTCGGTGCCTTGCACGTTGAGGCTGATGAACACAAAGCCCTTGTAGCTTTCGATACGGGCTTTTTTCAGGCCGCGTGTGGCTTTGTCGAAACCTTCCGGGTACTCGCCCGGCGCCTTGACCTTCACCAGCCGGCCGTCGCTCTTGTAGCACCAGGCGTGGAACGGGCAGGTAAAGGTCGATTGGTTGCCCTTGCCGACGCGGGTCAGTGTGGTGCCACGATGCTGGCAAGCGTTGATCAGCGCATTGAGTTGGCCTTCGCCGTCGCGGGTGATGATCATCGGCTGGCGCCCGGCGCGCATGGTCACGAAGTCGTGGTTATTGGCCAGTTCACTTTCGTGGCAGGCGTAGATCCAGTTTTTTTCGAAGATCAGTTCCATCTCCAGGTCGAACAGTTCGGGCTCGGTGAACATGTCGCGGGCGATGCGAAACACTTCATCCACCGGCCGAAAGTCCAGGCAACCTTCGATAAACGTTTTCCACTGCTCGACGCTTCTTGCACCACTCATGGGAGGCACCTTTTTTGATAGGGGCTAATCGGTGGGTTATTAGAGGCAGTGGGGCAGGGCGCGGGCTATCCGCTTAATGGGTGAAGGCAGGCCGCAAAATTGGGCAGCAAATACCCAGTTCAGTGCGCCCAGGTGACGCCATGCGCTACTGTCATACCAAAGGAAGGTCGCAAATGCCTGCGGCTTATCCACATAGTCGACGCTTGCTATCCACCCGGTTGCATTCAGGCGGGCGTGGCGTAGAACTTGCTGTCGATTGCCAACGACGCGCCGCCAGAGCGCGCAACCGCCTAACCGCCGTGGGTGCACCCTGATGAGTAGCCATACACGCGAGATCCATATTCAACGCTTCGACCTGGAGGGCGCCTGCAGCTGGATGTCCGGCATCTGCGGGCCGCACCGCCTGGCGACAAGCACGCCCGAGCGCCTGCGTTTTCACCACAGCGCCAATGTGTTCAAGTCCCGCGCCACCACCTTGGGCGTGATCGAGTACGGCACCGATGTGACCATTGATATCGAAGACGCCGAGCACTTCAGCAGCTACAGCCTGAGCCTGCCGTTGGTGGGCGAGCAGGAATTGAGCAAGAACGGCGAGCGCCTGAGTTCCAACCGTGACCAAGGCGTGATTTTGTCGCCTAACGAGCATCAGGTGCTGGCGATTTCCGGTGATTGTCGCAAGTTGCAGGTGGTGATTACGCGGGCGGCGATGAGTGAGTCGCTGGAAGGGTTGCTGCAACGGCCGATTGAAGCGCCACTGCGGTTTGAGTCGGTGATGGATGCGGTGGACGGTGCTTCGGCATCGTGGTGGCGCATGGCGCGCTACTTTATTGCGGAGCTTGAGTGCAGCAGCGAGTTGTATGAGCAGGCGGCGTTTACGCGGGATCTGGAAAGCTCGTTGATCAAGGGTTTGATCCTGGCCCAGCCGAACAACTATTCAGAAGAATTGCGCGACGTGCTCGGCGTGAAGCTGCCGCATTACCTGATTCGGGCGCGGCAATACATCCACGACAACGCCCGCGAGGCGATCCATTTGGAAGACCTGGAAGCGGCTGCGGGTGTGTCGCGGTTCAAGCTGTTCGATGCGTTTCGTAAATACTTTGCACTGTCGCCGATGGCGTATTTGAAGAAGTACCGACTGGGTGTCGTGCGCCAGGAAATCCTCGAGCATGGTTCAATCCGCACCATCTCCGAGATCGCGCTGGGCTGGGGCTTTACCCACTTGGGACGGTTTTCGGCGGAGTACCGCAAACTCTTCGATGAATCCCCCAGCCAGACCCTGCAGCGCAAACGCCTGCGCAGTCTCTGAACTGTATGAAGATCAAACTGTGGGAGCTGGCTTGCCTGCGATAGCGGTGGACCCGTTGGCATCCTGGTTAACTGACCCACCGCTATCGCAGGCAAGCCAGCTCCCACAGGGGAATTGCGGTGTTTGGAGGGTTTCAGATCAACTCCTCAACCAACTGCAAACAATGACTCAGCCCTGGCGACTGATCATTCACTCGCCTGCTCAGGATAATCGGCGAGGTCGCAGTGGCTTCCACAATCGGCGTGTAGCCGATATCCGCCCGGTGCAACACCTGCACCGAGGCCGGCACCAGCGTCACGCCCATTCCCGCGCCCACCAGCCCGATGGCCGTCTGCAACTCGTTGGTCCACTGCACCACCTTGAGGCTCAAGCCATGGGCGTCGAACAGCGCGATCACATGGTCGGCATAGCTGGGGCGCGGGTTGCCGGGGTAGAGCACAAACGGCTCTGCGGCCAATTGCGCGAGGGTGGCGGGCGCGCCCAGCAGCGAGTGGCCGGCGGGCAATACGGCCACCAGTCGATCTTCCACCAGCACGCGCTGGACGATGGCCGGGTCGTCGATGCGAATGCGCCCGAAACCCACATCAATGCGCCCGGCCTTGAGCGCCTCGACTTGCTGCAGGGTGGTCATCTCCGACAAGCCCAATTCCAGCTCCAGCGCCTCATGGTTGCGCAGCCGCCGTATCAACTCCGGCAGCACGCCATACAGGGTCGATGGCGCAAAGCCGATGCCCAGCCAGGTCTTTTCGCCCTGGCCGATGCGCCGCGTGGTATCGCAAACCTTGGCCAGTTGTTCCAGCAGCACATTGGCGTGCTCATAGAAAAATCGCCCGGCTTCGGTCAGCCGCAACGGGCGGCCGCGTTCCAGCAACATCACGCCCAGTTCATCTTCCAGTTGCTGGATCTGCCGGCTCAATGGCGGCTGGGCGATGTGCAGGCGTTCGGCCGCGCGGGTGAAGTTGAGGGTTTCACCCAGCACCTGGAAATAGCGAAGATGACGCAGTTCCATGACGGTTCCTTTTATACCTTGAGGGTATCGTGCGAGACCCATTCTATATTGGAAGCCTTTAAAGATACGGCACAGAATCGGCTCAAATCTATAAAGAACCCAACGGGTATAGCCATGCCGATTTGCGCCATCGAGTCGATCGAGACCATCATCGTCGACCTTCCCACCATTCGCCCGCACAAGTTGGCGATGCACACCATGCAAAACCAGACGTTGGTGATCATCCGCCTGCGCTGCGCCGACGGCATTGAAGGCATCGGCGAGTCCACCACCATCGGCGGTTTGAGCTATGGCAACGAAAGCCCGGACAGCATCAAGGTCAACATTGACCGTCACTTCGCGCCGCTGCTGATTGGCCAGGACGCGAGCAATATCAACGCCGCCATGTTGCGCCTGGAGCGCAGCATTCGCGGCAATACCTTTGCCAAATCCGGCATCGAAAGCGCCTTGCTCGATGCACTGGGCAAACGCCTGAACCTGCCGGTGAGCGAACTGCTCGGCGGGCGTGTACGTGACGCCTTGCCGGTGGCCTGGACCTTGGCCAGCGGCAACACCGAACAGGACATCGCCGAGGCCGAAAAGATGCTCGACCTGCGCCGTCATCGCCTCTTCAAGTTGAAGATCGGCGCTGGAGAGGTCGATCGCGACCTGGCCCATGTGATCGCGATCAAAAAAGCCCTGGGCGAGCGTGCCAGTGTGCGTGTCGACGTCAACCAGGCCTGGGACGAAGCCGTGGCCCTGCGCGCCTGCAAGGTGCTGGGCGATAACGGCATTGACCTGATCGAGCAGCCGATTTCGCGCAATAACCGTGGCGGCATGGCCCGGCTCAACCTGTCGAGCCCGGCGCCGATCATGGCCGATGAATCCATTGAATGTGTCGAAGACGCCTTCAACCTGGCCCGCGAAGGCGCGGCTTCGGTGTTCGCGCTCAAGATAGCCAAAAACGGCGGCCCACGGGCGGTGTTGCGCACCGCCGCGATTGCCGAGGCGGCGGGCATCGGCTTGTACGGCGGCACCATGCTCGAAGGCGGCATCGGCACATTGGCGTCGGCGCATGCCTTTCTCACGCTGAACACGCTGGTGTGGGGCACCGAACTGTTCGGCCCACTGCTGCTCACCGAAGACATTCTCACCGAACCGCCGGTTTACCGCGATTTCGAGCTGCATGTCTCCACCGCACCGGGCCTGGGCCTGGCCATTGATGAAGAACGCTTGGCGTTCTTGCGTCGTGACAAACACTAAGAGGCGCCTGCCATGTTGTTCCACGTAAAAATGACCGTGAACCTGCCGCTGGACATGAACCCCGAGCGCGCCGCCACCCTCAAGGCCGAGGAGAAAGCCCTGGCGCAGCGCCTGCAACAGGAGGGCAAATGGCGCCACTTGTGGCGAATCGCCGGGCACTACGCCAACTACAGCGTGTTCGACGTCGACAGCGTGCAAGACCTGCACGACCTGCTGATGCAACTGCCGCTTTTTCCCTACATGGCCATCGAAGTGAACGCCCTGTGCCGACACCCTTCGTCGATCCATGAGGACGACCGTTGAGCCTGTTTTGCACCCAATAATTACAAGATGAGGATTGCACCATGTCCATCCGACTGTCCCAGACTGCCCATGCCCAGGCGTTTCTCGAAGAAGCCAGCGGCAACCATAACGACGGCGGCAACCCGCGCGCCAAGGCGCTGATCTACCGGATCCTGCGCGATACGGTAAACATCATCGAAGACCTGGAAGTGACCCCGGAAGAGTTCTGGAAGGCGGTCAATTACCTCAATGAATTGGGTAAAAATCAGGAGGCGGGTTTGCTGGCTGCCGGCTTGGGCCTGGAGCATTACCTGGACTTGCTGATGGACGCTGCGGACGAAGAGGCCGGCAAATCCGGCGGTACGCCACGCACCATCGAAGGCCCGCTGTACGTGGCCGGCGCGCCGCTGAGCCAATACGAAGCGCGGCTGGACGATGGCAAGGACGACGCAGTGCCGCTGTTTATGCGCGGGCAAGTGCGCGACACCGACGGCAAGCCGTTGGCGGGTGCGATTGTGGATGTGTGGCAGGCCAACACGGGTGGCACCTATTCGTGGTTTGACCCAACGCAATCGGAGTTCAACCTGCGTCGGCGCATTGAGACCGATGCCCAGGGCAACTATCGTTTTCGTAGCATCGTGCCGTCCGGTTATGGCTGCCCGCCGACCGGGCCGACTCAACAACTGCTCGACCAGTTGGGTCGCCACGGGCAGCGGCCGGCGCATATTCACTTCTTCATCTCGGCGCCGGGGCACCGGCACCTGACCACGCAGATCAACCTGTCGGACGACCCGTACCTGCATGATGATTTTGCCTACGCGACGCGCGATGAGTTGATCGCCGAGATTCGCTTTAGTGACGATCAGCAATTGGCGCGCGAGTTTGGGGTGCAAGGGCGGTTTGCGCAGATTGATTTTGACTTTGAGTTGCAGTCGTCTGCTGCGCCGCAAGAGCAGCAACGTATGCAGCGCGTTCGTGCCCTCGAAGACTGATTAAACGCGGTCAAAAAAATGTGGGAGCTGGCTTGCCTGCGATAGCAATGGTGAATGCACCACCGCTATCGCAGGCAAGCCAGCTCCCACAGGTTTTGTAGTGTTGCGGTTATTTGCGCACCACCAGATCCAACACCTCATCCCGGTCCTTGATCTTCTGCAACACAATCTCCGAACGAATATCCATCACCCCGGCCGTGCGGTTCAGGTGGTTCACGATAAAGTCGGAAAAGTGCTTGAGGTTGCGCGCCTGCACACGCAACACATAGTTGCTTGCACCCGTAATTACATAGGCACTGGCCACCTCCGGCCAGCCTTGCACCTTCTTGATAAACGTCTCGTGCCAGTCCTCCACATCCTGGCGCAACGACAGGTGCACGATGGCCTCAAGCTCAATCCCCAGCTGCTCGGCATTCAACACGGCGCGGTAGCCGCTGATGATTCCTTCGCTCTCCAGCAGGCGCAAACGGCGCAGGCAGGCGGAGGGCGAGAGGGCGACTTTTTCCGCCAGTTCCTGGTTGCTGATGCGGCCATCCTGTTGCAAAAAATGCAGGAGGCGCAGGTCGGTGGCGTCGAGAATCATGGTTAGAATAAATCCGCGTATTTGGGGGTTAAATTCGAATTTCCTACAGCTTAATTAGCCTGTTACCCACCACTTTGCACGAAAATTCTCTAAAACTTCGTTCATTATTTGGTCCATCTTTACTTATAAAAAATCAGGACAACCCATGACCACCCGAAGCCACTGCCAAGCCCTCGATGCCCAGGACCCGCTGGCGCCACTGCGTCAGCAGTTTGCCTTGCCTGCGGGCGTGATCTACCTCGATGGCAACTCTCTGGGCGCCCGCCCGGTGGCGGCGATGGCGCGCGCCCAGCAGGTGATTGCCGAGGAGTGGGGCGATGGCTTGATTCGCAGCTGGAACAGCGCCGGTTGGGCGGATTTGTCCCAACGCCTGGGCAACCGCCTGGCGCCGCTGATCGGCGCGCGTGACGGTGAAGTGGTGATTACCGATACCACCTCGATCAACCTGTTCAAGGTGCTCAGCGCTGCCTTGAGCGTGCAGCGCCAACGCGAGCCTGCGCGCAAGGTGATTGTCAGCGAGGCGAGTAACTTTCCCACCGATTTGTACATCGCCGAAGGCCTGACCGAGTTGTTGCAACAGGGCTATTCCCTGCGGTTGGTCAACAGCCCGGACGAGCTGCCCCAAGCCATCGACCAGGACGTGGCGGTGGTGATGCTTACCCACGTCAATTACAAGACCGGCTACATGTACGACATGCAGGCGCTCACCGCCTTGAGCCACGAATGTGGCGCGCTGAGCATCTGGGACTTGGCGCATTCGGCGGGCGCGGTGCCCATCGACCTGAACAAGGCCGGTGCCGATTATGCGATTGGCTGCACCTACAAATACCTGAATGGCGGGCCGGGCTCGCAGGCGTTTGTGTGGGTCAACCCAGCGTTGGTGGATGTGGTGCGCCAGCCGCTATCGGGTTGGTTTGGCCACACGCGCCAGTTCGCCATGGAAGCTCACTACGCGCCAAGCGTCGGTATCGCGCGCTACCTGTGCGGCACACAACCGATCACGTCGTTGGCAATGGTCGAATGCGGCCTGGAGATTTTTGCCCAGACCGACATGGCCAGCCTGCGCAGCAAATCCCTGGCCTTGACCGACCTGTTTATCGCGCTGGTCGAAGCCCGTTGCGCCGCCCACGGCCTGGAGCTGATTACGCCGCGTGAGCATGCCCGGCGCGGAAGCCACGTGAGTTTCGAACACCCTGAAGGTTATGCGGTGATCCAGGCCTTGATCGCCCGTGGCGTGATCGGCGATTACCGCGAGCCGCGCATCATGCGCTTTGGGTTTACGCCGTTGTACACAAGCTTTACCGAGGTATTTGATGCTGTAGAGATTCTGGGCGAAATCCTCGATAACTCCACTTGGGACCAGCCGCAATTCAAAGTGCGCAACAGCGTCACTTAAGGACAACACCTATCAACTGTGGGAGCTGGCTTGCCTGCGATAGCAATAGTGAATGCACCACCGCCATCGCAGGCAAGCCAGCTCCCACAAGGTTCAGCGCCAGCCATAACAATCACAATAATAAAGGGGCACACCACGTGACCACGCCAGACAACGGCTTTGCAGAGATCACCCATCGCGAACTGGGCCTGAGGCGCCAGCTCACTTCCGGCCAGATGAGCATGATCGCCATCGGTGGCGCCATCGGCACGGGGCTGTTCATGGGCAGCGCCTACGCCATCGGTTATGCCGGGCCGAGTGTGCTGGTGAGTTACGCCATCGGTGCGTTGATCACCTTGCTGTTGATGGGCTGCCTGGCGGAGATGACCGTGGCGCACTCCACCTCGGGCTCGTTCGGTGCCTACGCCGAGTTCTACATCAGCCCGCTGGCCGGCTTTCTGGTGCGTTATGCCTACTGGGCGGCGATTGTGCTGGCAGTGGGCGCCGAGGTCACGGCGGTGGCGATGTACATGAAGTACTGGTTCGCCAACGTGCCGGAGTGGGTGTGGATCGTGTCGTTTTCCAGTGTGCTGATCCTGCTCAATGCCATCAGCGTAAAGACCTTCGGCAACTTCGAATACTGGTTCTCGACCATCAAGATCACCGCAATCGTCGGCTTCATCATCCTCGCGGTGTACGTGGTGTTCGGCTCCGGTAATCCTGATTATGGCGTGCAGAACTACACGGCCCACGACGGGTTTTTCCCCCATGGGCTGAGCGGCATGTGGATCGCAGTGATCGTGTCGATCTTCAGCTATCTGAGCGTAGAAATGATCGCCGTGGCCGCCGGTGAAGCCGCCGACCCGGAGCAGGCGGTGAAGAAGGCCTTTCGCGCCACCATCGTGCGGTTGGTGGTGTTCTACCTGCTGACCCTGGCATTGATGCTCGCCATCGTGCCGTGGAACCAGGCCGGCCAGACCCAGAGCCCGTTTGTTACGGTAATGCAGACCATTGGTATTCCCGGTGCCACCGGGGTGATGAATTTCGTGATCCTGATCGCCGCGTTGTCGGCGATGAACAGCCAGCTCTATATCACCACACGCATGATGTTCAGCCTGTCGCGTGCAGGTTTTGCGCCCAAGTCCATGGGCGCCTTGAGCAAGAGCGGCATTCCGCTGAACGCGTTGCTGCTGTCCAGCTCCGGCATTGCCCTGGCGACCTTGTTGAACGTGGTGTACCCGGAAAGCTCGTTCACCTTGATGATGGCGATTTCGATGTTTGGCGCGATCTTCACCTGGTTCATGATCTTCCTCACGCACCTGTTTTTTCGCCGTTATCGCAAGCGTCATGGCGGGCCGAAGCTGTCGTTCCAGCTGCGCCTGTTTCCCTACAGCACACTGCTGGGCCTGGTGCTGATGGGGGCGGTGATGATCACCACGTACTTCACCGAGGCCTTCAAGATGACGCTGGTGTTTGGCGTGCCATTCCTGATGATCCTGTCGGCGGTGTATTACGGGTTTTTCCGCAAGGGCAGGGCCAGGGCGTCGAACAAGGCTTTGGCGTAACCGGGCAATTGCTCGAAGGAGCGGGCGCATAACAGTAGTTTGCGACAGGCCCAGTCTTCGCTTAATGGCTGGGCTTTAATGCGCTTTTCTGTCGGCCAACGTTCCAATGCGGCCTGGGGCACGATGCCCAGGCCGGCGCCGCCGGCGACCATGCGGATCAACCCATCAAAACCCTCGGCGCGAATGCGTGTTTGCAGGCGAAAGCCTGCGTGCAAGGCCTGTTCTTCCAGGTATACCGAAAGCGCGCTGCTGGCGGTCAGGCCTACATAATCGTATTGCAGGCTGTCGATGAAATTCGCCGTCGCCAACGGATGATCGAGGGGCATGATCAGCACCAGTGGGTCATCGCGAAACGGCAGGGTCTGCAAGCCGTGGGTGTCCACCGCATCGGAGATAATCCCCAGGTCTGCTGTGCCCTGGCGCAAGGCTTGGGTAATGCGCAGGCTGGGCAACTCCTGCAAGTCGATATCGAGGTTGGGATGTTGGCGCAAAAAATCCGCCAGCAGTTCCGGCAGGTATTCGCTCAGGGCGGTGGTGTTGCACAGCAGGCGCACCTGGCCTTTGATGCCCTGGGCGTATTCGGCCAGGTCCTGTTGCAGGTGCTCGGCCTGTTGCAACAGCAGGCGGGCGTGGCGGGCCAGGGCTTTGCCGGCGGGTGTTGGGGTGACGCCACGGCGGCCACGTTCAAGAAACTCGATGCCCAATGACGCTTCCATCGCACGGATACGCGCGCTGGCGGCGGCCAGGGACAAATGGCTTCGGGCGGCGCCGGCAGTGATGTTGCCGGTGTCGAGGGTGTGCAGGTAGAGGCGCAGGTCGATCAGGTCAAAGTGCATGGCTGAGGTTTCTCGAGTGACTTCACTGGCCTTGTCGCAGGCAAGCCAGCTCCCACCTTTTGCTTTGTGAACACAGTCCAATGTGGGAGCTGGCTTGCCTGCGATAGCTATTTAAGCCTCATGCAAAACAAGAGGCTACCTCAGTATATGGCGAATTTTCGACCTCAACGAAATCCTGCAAAATCGCCCCATGACTACCTTCCTCGCGTTCTACCAAAACCTCGGCCCGGCCTTGACCCTGCTGGTGATCGGCACCTTCCTGCTGGCCGGCACCGTCAAGGGCGTGATCGGCCTGGGCCTGCCCACCGTCGCCATGGGTATGCTCGGCCTGGCTATGCTCCCGGCGCAGGCTGCGGCCTTGCTGATCATTCCATCCACAGTCACCAACCTCTGGCAACTGGCGTTCGGTGGCCACTTGAGCGCCTTGCTCAAGCGCCTGTGGCCAATGCTGCTGCTGATTTTTCTCGGCACCGGGCTTGGCACGTTGTGGCTGGGCACGGACGGCGGGCATTGGGTGGTTCGCGCGCTGGGTGGCGCCTTGCTGGTGTATGCGTTAAGTGGCTTGTTTTTGCCGACCTTCAAGGTGAAACCTAAAACCGAGCGCTGGCTTGGCCCGTTGTGCGGTCTGGTCACCGGCCTTATCACTTCGGCGACGGGCGTGTTCGTGATTCCGGCCGTGCCCTATCTGCAAGCCCTGGGTTTGAACCGCGATCAATTGGTGCAGGCGCTGGGGCTGGCGTTCACCGCTTCCACGTTGGCGTTGGCCGCAGCGCTGACCTGGCGTGGCACCCTGGGCGGTGGCGAAGTCAGCGCCTCGCTGTTGGCGCTGATACCCGCGTTGTTGGGGATGTGGCTGGGCCAGGTGTTGCGCCAGCGCATCAGCGCGGTGCTGTTCAAACGGGTGTTTTTCGTCGGCATGGCGCTGTTGGGGGGCCATCTACTGATCAGCGGCTGAGTGGCTGTTCACGGTGTAAGCTGTCGCGAACCGATTGAGAGGACACCCCGTGAAAGCCCGATCCGATGAGCTACAGATCTTCGTCAGCGTGATTGAGTGCGGCTCGATTTCGGCAGCCGCGGAGCAGGTCGGGCAGACGCCGTCGGCGGTCAGCCGCACCTTGTCGCGCCTGGAAGCCAAGCTCGACACCACGCTGATCAACCGCACCACGCGGCGCATGGACCTGACCGAGGAGGGCAAGTACTTTTTCGAACAGGCCAAGCTGATCCTGGCGCAGATGGACGAGCTGGAAGAGCGCCTGTCGTCGCGCCAGAAGAACCCCGCCGGGCGCCTGCGCATCAATGCGGCCGTGCCGTTCATGCTGCATGGGATCGTGCCCTACATTGCCGAGTTTCGCAGCCTCTACCCGGATATCCAGCTGGAGCTGAACAGTGACGACCTGATCATCGACCTGCTGGAGCAAAGCACCGACATTGCTATCCGCATCGGTGCCCTGGCCGACTCGACCCTGCATGCGCGCTCGTTGGGTTGCACGCCGCTGCATATCCTCGCCAGCCCCGACTACCTCAAGCAGTTCGGCACGCCGAAGACGGTGGCCGAGTTGGCCGACCATACGCTGCTGGGCTTCACCCAGACCGAAACCCTCAACCACTGGCCGTTGCGCCACGTGGAAGGCGACCGCTGGCTGATCCAGCCAAGCATTGCCGCCTCCAGCGGCGAAACCGTGCGCCAGCTGGCGCTGGAAGGCCAGGGCATTTGCTGCCTGTCGAACTTCATGACCAACGCCGACATCGATGCCGGGCGCCTGGTGCCGGTGCTGGAAGCCTTCAACAGCGGCTATCGCCAGCCGATCCACGCGGTGTTCTACCGTAACTCGCAGTTGGCGCTGCGCATCCAGTGCTTCCTGGACTTCATTCAAACCAAGCTTGCGCGGTATGCCTGCTGATTCGTGACCTGTGCGCAAGATTGAATTGGGCAGCATGGGCTTATTCGGCAGGAATGAGTCCTTGATACTGGGCCTATCACTTACCCAGTCAGGAGCAACCTCCATGAACGTATTCGTCACCGGCGCAGCAGGGTTTATCGGCGGCTCCATCGCCACCGGCCTGGTCAAGGCCGGCCACACGGTCACCGGCCTGGTGCGCAGCGCCGAGCAAGCGGCTGAAATGACCGCCCTGGGCATCACGCCCGTGATCGGCACGCTGGATGACGCCGCCGTGTTGAGCGCACAGGCTTCTAAAGCTGATGCGGTGATCAATGCCGCCAGCAGCGACCATCGCGCTGCCGTCGAAACCTTGCTGGCCGCCTTGAAAGGTTCAAACAAGCCGTTCCTGCACACCAGCGGTTCGAGCATTGTCGGTGATGCTTCGGGCGGTAAATCCAGCGATGTCATCTACGTTGAAGACAACCTGCCGGAGCCGACCGTCGACAAGGCCGCGCGCGTGGCCATCGACAACCTGATCCTGGCGGCGGCCAAAGAGGGCGTGAACTCGGCGGTGATCTGCAACACCCTGATCTACGGCCACAGCCTGGGCGTGAAGCGTGACAGCGTGCAATTGCCACGACTGCTCAAACAGGCGCGTAAGAGCGGCGTGGTGCGCCATGTGGGCACTGGCCAGAACATTTGGTCCAACGTACACATTGAAGACGTGGTGGCCCTGTATCTGCTGGCCTTGACCAAGAACGTTCCGGGCACGTTCTACTTTGTGGAAAGCAGCGAAGCGGCGTTTGTCGACATGACCACCGCGATTGCCCAAGCGCTGAACCTGGGCGAGCCGCAGGATTGGCCATTGGCTGAGGCTGAGGCTGAGTGGGGCTATGAAATGGCCAACTATGGCCTGGGTTCCAACAGCCGGGTGCGTGGCAAACATGCGCGTGAGTTGCTGGGCTGGGCGCCGACGCGCACGTCGGTGGTGGAGTGGATTCGCAACGAGATGGTGTGATGTCCGCTTAGTACCGCGGCGTTGCCATCGCAGGCAAGCCAGCTCCCACACTTGAATGTATTCGCAATTCAAAATGTGGGAGCTGGCTTGCCTGCGATGAAGGCGACTCGGTTCATGTGTTGTTACACATTACTGGCCCCACCGACCGCAATTCCGTACCATCCCCCGCCATATCCCTCGCTACTCCCTGGTACCTCATGAACCTCACCCGTCTGCGCGCCGATGCCCTGGCCGGCCTCACCACGTCTTTCGCACTGCTGCCCGAATGCATCGCCTTTGCCCTGGTGGCTCACCTCAACCCGCTGATGGGCCTCTACGGCGCCTTTATCATCTGCACGCTCACGGCCTTGTTCGGCGGCCGGCCGGGCATGGTCTCGGGCGCGGCGGGTTCGATGGCGGTGGTGATCGTGGCGCTGGTGGTGCAACACGGCGTGGAGTATTTGCTCGCGACGGTGCTGCTGGGCGGTCTGATCATGGTCGCGTTTGGCCTGTTACGGCTGGGCAAACTGGTGCGCATGGTGCCGCATTCGGTGATGCTCGGGTTCGTCAACGGCCTGGCGATTATCATTGCGCTGGCACAGCTGGAGCATTTCAAAAGCGGTGAAACCTGGCTAAGCGGCACGCCGTTGTATGTGATGAGCGGGCTGGTGGCGGCGACCATGGCGATTGTTTACCTGCTGCCACGCCTGACCCGCGCCGTGCCGCCCGCGCTGGTGGCGATTTTGGGCGTCGGCCTGGCTGTTTACCTGCTTGGCCTGCCAACCCGCACGTTGGGCGACATGGCCCACATCGCCGGCGGACTGCCAACCTTCGCGTTGCCGCAAATCCCGTGGACCCTGGAAACCCTCGGCATCATTGCGCCTTACGCGTTCCTGATGGCGATGGTCGGCCTGCTGGAAACCCTGCTGACCCTGAACCTCACCGACGAAATCACCGAAACCCGTGGCTACCCCGACCGCGAAAGCGTGGCCCTGGGCGCGGCGAATATGGTCTCGGGCCTGTTTGGCGGCATGGGCGGTTGCGCGATGATCGGGCAAACCGTGATCAACTTAAGCTCTGGCGGGCGCGGGCGTTTCTCCGGGGTGTTCGCCGGGGTGATGATCCTGTTGTTTATTCTGTTTTTGTCGCCGCTGATTGAGCGTATTCCGCTTGCGGCTTTGGTCGGCGTGATGTTCGTGGTGTCCCAGCAGACCTTTGCCTGGGCGTCGCTGCGGGTGATCAACAAGGTGCCGGTCAACGACGTGTTGGTGATTATTGCGGTAACGGTGATTACCGTGTTCACCGACCTGGCAACCGCCGTGCTCTGCGGTATCGTGATTGCGGCGCTGAACTTCGCCTGGCAACAGGCCCGTGAGTTGTATGCCGATGAGCATCTGGAAGCTGACGGCAGCAAGCTGTATCGCCTGCACGGCACGCTGTTCTTTGCCTCGACCACGCCATTTTTGAACCAGTTCGACCCGGCCAACGACCCGGCCCAGGTGACGCTTGATTGTCGTCACCTGAGCTTTGTCGACTATTCAGCGACTGCAGCGCTGATGACTTTGCGCGAGCGCTACACCAAGGCCGGCAAGCAATTGCGCGTGCTGCATTTGTCGGAGCGCTGCAAGAAGCTGCTCAAGCGCGCCCGCGTGCATCACGACTGATTACAGCGGCAGCATATTTTCCAGTTCCTGGGCGCGGGTGCGGGTCATGTCCAGCATGCAGCCGATGCCATTGACCTGATCGATGGTGCCACCAGTCGCTGAGCCGATGAAGCCGCAGTTGGCGTCTCGGTACTTGATCCACAGGCGCTGTACGTCCTGCAGTTGCTGCTTCTGTTTGCCTTCCTGAAGCGCAAGGACGTCTTTGTAGGCCTTGTTCAGGCGCGCGTCCTGGATCTTGGCTTCGGTGGCGTTGCAGCTGACCATGTCCGCCGTGGTGTTGGCGCCATCCAGGCATTTTTTCAACGCCAGGCTGTCATCGGCCCAAGCGCTGCCGCAAAAGGCCAGCAGCAGTGCGCTGGCGGCGAAAGGAACAAGCAGGGTCTTGCGCTTCATTCTTGGTTTTCCTGGTTGTGGATAAGCCTGTCATCTGAGACTCGGCCCTGGTAGCTGAGTTTCCGCACGCAAAAAACTTCATGTAAGAACACCCCCCGAATTTTCATGGGCTGGCGTTGGGCATGTCCCAAAGCGACAGCGCTTATCGGTGGGCGAAAATTACTTTCATAAAAATTGAAAATTACACCCGGTAATGATTTATGAGTTTCACAACCAATTCGACGTGACCCTTTCCAAGGAGTACCGCATGGCCGCACCACTGGGCTTTGGGCTGTTGGCATACGCTGCCATCGCCATCATTGCATTGATCGTGCTGATTGCACGCTACCGACTCAACCCGTTTATCGTCATCACGTTGGTGTCTATCGGCCTGGCCTTGATGGCCGGCATGCCGGCCGACACGATCATGGGCTCGTACGAGGCGGGCGTCGGCAAGACCCTTGGGCATATCGCCCTGGTGGTGGCGTTGGGCACCATGCTTGGCAAGATGATGGCCGAATCCGGCGGTGCCGAGCAGGTGGCGCGCACGCTGATCAACCGTTTCGGCGAGCGCAACGCGCATTGGGCGATGGTGTGTATTGCGTTCCTGGTGGGGCTGCCGCTGTTTTTCGAGGTCGGTTTTGTGTTGCTGGTGCCGATCGCCTTTACCGTGGCGCGGCGTGTGGGCGTGTCGATCCTGATGGTCGGCTTGCCAATGGTGGCCGGTCTGTCGGTGGTACACGCGCTGGTGCCGCCACACCCGGCGGCGATGATGGCGGTGCTGGCCTATAACGCGTCGGTGGGGCAGACCGTGCTGTACGCGATTCTGATCGGCATTCCCACAGCGATCATCGCCGGCCCCGTGTACGCCAAGTTCATCGTGCCGCGCATCCACTTGCCGGCGGAAAACCCGTTGGAACGCCAGTTTATCGAGCGCGAGCCGCGTACACGTTTGCCAAGTTTCGCCCTGACCATGGGCACCATCTTGCTTCCGGTGGTGCTGATGATGATCGGCGGTTGGGCCAACGTGATTTCCACTCCGGGCACTGGTTTCAACCAGTTCCTGCTGTTTATCGGCAACTCGGTGATTGCGCTGCTGGTCGCCACGCTGGTGAGCTTCTGGACCTTGGGCCTGGCCCTGGGCTTCAACCGCGAATCGATCCTCAAGTTCACCAATGAATGCCTGGCGCCGACCGCCAGCATCACCTTGCTGGTGGGCGCAGGCGGCGGTTTGAACCGCATCCTGGTGGACGCGGGCGTGACCAATGAGATTCTTGGTCTGGCGCATGCCTTCCACCTGTCGCCGCTGGTGATGGGCTGGTTGTTTGCCGCATTGATGCGCATCGCTACCGGCTCGGCCACCGTGGCCATGACCACGGCCTCCGGTGTGGTCGCGCCCGTCGCCATGGGCCTGGGTTATCCACACCCTGAATTGTTGGTGCTGGCCACTGGTGCTGGGTCGGTGATCTTTTCCCACGTCAACGACGGCGGCTTCTGGCTGATCAAGGAATACTTCAATATGACGGTGATCCAGACCTTCAAGACCTGGACCGTGTTGGAGACTTTGATTTCGGTGGTCGCGTTTGGTCTGACTTACGGCCTTTCTCTTGTTTTATAAGCCTCATTTTGTAAGCCGGAGCCGCCATGGACATCCTCTACCAGATCCGCGCCCGCCAGGATTCGTTCAGCGCCGGCGAGGGCCGTATCGCCAAGCTGATGCTCGATGATGTGGGCTTTGCCGCGTCGGCCAGCCTGGAAGCGTTGTCGCAACGGGCCGAGGTCAGCACGGCAACTTTGTCGCGTTTTGCTCGCAGTGTCGGTTGCCGCGATTTACGTGATTTGCGCCTGCAATTGGCCCAGGCCAGTGGCGTGGGCAGTCGTTTTCTGGACCCGGCCGGGTTGCCGGAGCAGTCGGCCTTTCACCGGCAGATTCTGGGGGATATCGAAGCGACGTTGCGTCAGCACCTGTCGGGGTTTAACCAGGCCAGTTTTGTTGATGCGGTCAGCCTGTTGGGCAAGGCGCGGATGATTCACGCGTTTGGCATGGGCGGCCCATCGAGCCTGTGCAGTGACGAATTGCAGGTGCGCCTGGTACGCCTGGGCTACCCGATTGCCGCCAGCCATGACCCGGTGATGATGCGGGTCACGGCGGCCACTTTAGGCCCGGAGCAGGCGCTGATCGTGTGCTCGCTCACCGGGCTGACGCCAGAACTGTTGGACGTCGTGAAGCTTGCGCGTAGCTACGATGCCCCCATCATCGCCATCACCCTGGCCGACTCACCCCTGGCCGAATTGGCGGATGTATTACTGCCGCTGCAACCGGCCGAAACCAGTTTTATCTACAAGCCCACCGCGGCGCGCTACGGCATGCTGTTGGCCATCGACCTGCTCGCCACCGAACTGGCGCTGGCCCTGCCGGACGACAACCAGGAACGCCTGCGCCGGATCAAGCTGGCCCTCGACGATTATCGCGGCGGCCCCGACAGCCTGCCGCTTGGAGACTGATATGAAGTACGACACGTTGATCCGCCAGGCGCTGATCATTGATGGCAGCAACACGCCGGGCTATGTCGCCGATGTGGGGCTGCGCGCCGGGCGCATCGAGACGATCGGCGACTTGTCGAGCGCAACCGGCGAGCATGAAGTCGACGCCAGTGGCCGCGTGTTGGCGCCGGGTTTTATCGACGTGCACACCCACGATGACACGGTGGTGATCCGCCACCCGCAGATGCTGCCCAAGCTCAGCCAGGGCGTGACCACAGTGATTGTCGGCAACTGCGGCATCAGCGCATCGCCGGTGAGTTTACGTAGCGACCCACCGGACCCGATGAACCTGCTGGGGGCGCGTGAGGCATTCGCTTATCCACGTTTTGCCGACTATCGTGCTGCCGTGGAAAGTGCTCATCCGGCAGTCAACGTTGCCGCTTTGATCGGCCACACCGCCTTGCGCAGCAACCATATGGACGACCTGCACCGCACCGCCACGCCCAGTGAAATTGCCGCCATGCGTGTGCAGTTGCAGGAGAGTCTGCAGGCGGGTGCCCTCGGTTTATCCACAGGCCTGGCCTACGCCAGCGCGTTCAATGCCGAGACCGATGAAGTGCTGCAGCTCAGTGAAGAACTCACGGCGTTTGGTGCGGTGTACACCACGCATTTGCGCAGCGAATTCGAACCGGTACTGGAGGCGATGGACGAGGCGTTTGTGATTGGCCGACATGCGCAGGCACCGGTGATCATTTCCCACCTCAAGTGCGCCGGTGCGGGCAATTGGGGGCGCAGTCCGCAACTGTTGGCATCGTTGGAATTGGCAGCGCAAACCCATCCGGTCGGGTGTGATTGCTATCCCTATGCCGCCAGCTCGTCGACGCTGGATTTGAAGCAGGTCACCGACGCGTTTCGTATCACTATTACCTGGTCAACACCGCACCCGGAGGTCGGCGGGCGCGACTTGCAGGACATCGCGGCGCAGTGGGAGGTTTCGCTGATGGATGCGGCACGTCGCCTGCAACCGGCAGGGGCCGTGTACTACGGGATGGATGAGGCGGATGTACGGCGTATTCTTGCGCATCCGTTGTCGATGGTGGGTTCGGATGGTTTGCCGGAAGACCCGTTTCCCCATCCACGTTTGTGGGGCGCATTTCCACGGGTGCTGGGGCACTTCAGCCGGGATGTGGGGTTGTTTCCACTGCACACGGCGGTGCACAAGATGACCGGGTTGTCGGCGGCGCGTTTTGGGCTGGCCGAGCGTGGAGAAATTCGTGAAGGGCACTGGGCCGACCTGGTGTTGTTCGACCCGTTGCGCGTGCGTGATGTGGCGGATTTCAAAGAACCGCAACGCGCTGCCGAGGGGATTGATGGCGTGTGGGTCAATGGCGTGCTGAGCTATAGCGATGGGCAGGCCAATGGGCAACGGCCGGGGCTGTTCCTCGCGCGCAATGGGGATTTGCGTGGCGGGTTTTCGTCCCTATAGTGGGCGCATTCATACACGGAGCAGTTGCCATGCACTTAGGAAAAGTCACCCCGATTTTGCGGATCTTCGACGAGGCCAAGGCGTTGGAGTTCTACGTCGACTTCCTGGGGTTCAAGGTTGACTGGCAGCACCGTTTCGAGGCGAATTTCCCGTTGTATCTGCAAGTGTCGCTGGGCGAGTGCGTGCTGCATTTGTCCGAGCACCATGGCGATGCTTCGCCGGGCTCGGCGGTGCGGATTCAGGCGCAAGGCGTGGACGGCTACCAGCAGCAGTTGCTGGCCAAGGACTACCGGTATGCCAAGCCTGGGGTTGAAGAAACGCCTTGGGGCTCGCGGGAGATGAGCATCAAGGACCCGTTTGGGAATCGACTGGTGTTTGTTGAGGAAGGCGAGGGCTGAGAGCCAAGGGACTCAAGGCAAGCCGAGTATGTCCAAGTTTGCCTGTGGCGAGGGAGCTTGCTCCCGTTGGGCTGCGCAGCAGCCCCAAGGCATTCACTGCGCTCCCAACTTAAAATATCGATCAACTTCAGTAGGGGCCGCTGCGCGACCCAGCGGGAGCAAGCTCCCTCGCCACAGAGTTTGTGCGTAGTCAGCGTTGGGTTTTTACACCCGGAAATGACTGACCATCTGCTGCAACTGGCTGCCCAAACGCGCCAGTTCCACGCTCGATTTAGCCGTCTCATCGCTCGCAGTAGCCGTTTGCTCCGACACATCGCGCACGTTCACAATGCTGCGGCTGATCTCTTCAGCCACGGCGCTCTGCTGCTCGGCGGCCGCTGCAATCTGCTGGTTCATCGACTGGATATTCGACACGGTACGCGTGATGTTCTCCAGCGACACACCGGCCTTGCGCGTCAGCTCGACGCTGCTGTCGGTAAGGCTGCGGCTGTTATTCATCACCGTGGCCACTTGCTGGGTGCCGTTCTGCAAACCGGCGACCAGGCCTTCGATTTCTTCGGTGGATTTTTGTGTGCGCTGGGCCAGGCCCCGCACTTCGTCAGCCACCACGGCAAAACCACGACCGGCTTCACCGGCACGCGCCGCTTCAATCGCCGCGTTGAGCGCCAACAGGTTGGTCTGCTCGGCCACGGCCTTGATCACGTCCATCACGCTGCCGATCTTGTTGCTCTCTTGTTGCAGGTGCGTCATTGCGTCAGTAGAGCGCGCCACTTCGGCGGCCAGGCGCTCGATCTGGGCGATGGCCTCGGCCACCACTTTGTCGCCGGCGCGGGCTTGGCCATCGGCATCGGCGGCGGCCAGCGACGCTTGCTCGGCGTTGCGCGCGACTTCCTGCACGGTGGCGGTCATCTCATGCATCGCGGTGGCGACTTGATCGGTTTCGATTTTCTGGCTGTTCACGCCGGCACTGGTCTGCTCGGTCACGGCCGAGAGTTCTTCGGCGGCGCTGGCGATCTGGGTTACGCCGTCACGAATGCCGCTGATCAGCTCGCGCAGGGTGGTGCCCATGCGCTGGATACCTTGCTGCAATACGCCGAGTTCATCGCGGCGGGTCACCTGGATGTTGTGGCTCAGGTCACCGGAAGCGATGCGTTCCACCACGGCCAGGGTGTCCTGGATCGGGCGAGTGATCTGGCGGGTAATGACCAGCGCCGCGATGATGCCGACCAACAACGCCAGCAAGGTGCTGATCAATTGCAGGCTGCGGGCCTGGGTGCTTTCGGCGTCGCGGCGATCGAGCTGGATGTCGTAAAGCTTGTCGCTGATGGTGACGATGTCGGCGCCCTGGGTGGTCATTTCGGCACGGGCGCTGACGATGTTGGCGTTGGCGGCCTTGTAGCTCTGTACGGCGCTGCGATAGGCACCGAGTGCGGTTTCCAGCGACGTCAGTGCGCTTTGTTGGCTGGTGCCAAACGCGGCGCTGAGGCTTTTCAAACCGGCGATGGCTTTTTCGATTTGTGCAGCGGCGCGGGCTTCGGTTTCTGCGCTGGGGGAGTTGGTGTAGCCGCGTACTTCATAGCGCGCCAGGTGGAACTCTTCCTTGGCGTGCGTCACGGCCTGGTACTGGGTGAAGCGTTCCGGGCTGTCGGGCGCTTGCTGCACGCCGGTCTCCAGTGCGTCGATCTGCCCGTTGGCGATATCGGCCTTGTCGCCCATCACTTGGCGCGCGGCATTGCCGTTACGGTAGGCCTCACGCATTTTGTTCAGCGACTGCTGGTAAGCCGTGATGACGGCTTTCTGCTCGGTGAGCAGCTTGCGGTTTTCCGGGCTCTTGAAGCTGTCCAGCAGTTTCTGTTGCTGGGCGGCGAAGGCGTCGAGGCTGGTCTGGACGTTCTGTGCCACGGCTTCGTCGCCATTGGCGAGCATGTATTGCAGGCGCACGATGCGCAGCTTGGTCAGGGACGCGTTGAGCTGGGTGATGTCGCTCATCCAGTTGCTACGGTCAATCAAGCCGCCCAGGCTGGTCCAGCCAGTCAGGGCCAGGATCGAGGTGAGGACCAGCACCAGGCCAAAGCCCAGGCCGAGTTTGAGGTTGACGCTGATGTTGCCGAACCAGCTATTCATCGAATGCTCCGCAAGAATGATGTGTGTCTGCTGGACGGTGTTGTTGTTTGAGCCAGCCAAAGTTTGTACGGGGGTATCGGCGGCAGGCGATGATTCTGAAATACATTTCTTACGGGTGCGACGAAGGGTCGCTGTTGCCTGGCAGCAACGGCGGCCCCGCAGGCTCTCAGCAGGCTCCCAGCTGGCTTATAGTGCGGTAGCGGGCACCACGGTGAGTCTGAGGCAAGACGCGGCACCCGCGCTCAGGTGCACAGTGTTGCGTGCCACCCTTGAATGGTGGGCCTGGCCAGAAGGCTCACCACTGTTGGGGTTCACGTCAAACCTGGGGAAGTTGCTGCTGGCGATATCCAGGCGAAGTCGATGGCCGCGCTTGAACAGGTTGCAGGTGGCGAAGGGCTCGATCGTGACCTTTACCCGTTTACCCGGTGTCAGTGCCGTCGGCTGCTCCCAGGAGTCTCGATAGCGACAACGGCGGATGCCGTCGGTGATGTTCATCGCAAAACCATCGGGGTAGTCGGCACTGGGCGGGTACAGGTCGATCAGCTTGGCGGTGAAGTCGGTGTCGGGTGCATCGCTGTCTATCCATAACTCGATCTGTACATCACCTGCGACAATCAAGTCTTCAATGAGCGGCTCGGTAAGGAAGCTCAGCACATCTTTGCGCTCGCTCAGAGGGCGGTTGTCGCCACGGGTGCCGAAGAAGTCGGCACGCTCACGTTGGTCGAAAGCGCCGCCCACGAAGATGGGGGCGCCGGAGGTCAGCGCACCGCCGAGGGTCGGGACCGGACAGGCCGGGTCGGCGAGGTAGCTCAAGCACGCGTCGGTTGCGTCTGGTGCAGTGCCGCTCAGTTGCCCTTGAGCCGTCAAGTAGAGCGTCTGCACCCGGCTGCCTGGCAGCGGCCATTGCGTCGATTGCAACCAGCGTCCGCCGTGTTGCAGTCGGCCGTCAGGGTCACGTTGGCCGCTGCCGCCCCCCATCAGAAATACCTGCACGCTGGCCTTGGGCGCGTGAGGCGAGGGTTTGAGCGATTGTTCGAACCACGCCAGGCGACAGCTCAGCCAGTTCTGATCGACCTGGCCATCGAATGCTGCCTGCGGCCCGAACTCGACGTCGCCGCTGTGGCTGATATTGCGGTCACCGTGCAGCCATGGCCCCATCACCAGCCGCTGGTGGGCCGAGGTGTTTTGCCTGAAGGCGCTGTAGTTGGCCAGGGTGGAGCTGACATAGGCGTCATACCAACTGGACATGAACAACACTGGAATGTCGGGCAGTTGCCGATAGTAGCCCTCGGCATAGATGCCGGACGTGCGCCAATACTCACTGAATGTGCCCTTGGCCCACTGCTCCAGCACGTAGGCCTCGTATTCCGGCACATGGCGCAAAGGTGACTGGCCGGGTTGCCAGGGCATCCGCGTAAACCAATGATGGATATCTTCCTGCTCCAGTGCTTGGCGAACCTGTGGATCGGCCAAGGCTGCTGGGCTTTCCTTGGCCTGGCGAAAGGCCCAGGTGGCCTGCTTGAGTTCGAACGCGCCACCCTGGCGAATCCCGCACTGATAGGCGTTGGCGAAGCCGCCGCTGTCGAGCACCATGCTGCTCAAGCCCGGTGGGTGCAGACAGGCCATCGCCAGTTGGGTATGCGCGGCGTAAGACAGGCCCATGCTGCCGATCTTGCCGTTGCACCACGGCTGGCGGACGATCCAGGCAAGCGTGTCGAAACCGTCCTCGCCCTCAGCGGTGTATTTGGTAAACACGCCTTCAGAGGCATAGCGGCCCCGGCAGTCCTGAAAGATTGCGACAAAGCCTTGGTCGGTAAAGCGTGCCGCCATCTGTTCTCGAGAGATGTGCTGGCCGTCGAGTTGTTTTTCCGAGCGAGAGGGTTTGCTCTTGTCGTAGGGCGTGCGTTCAATGACCACCGGGAAAGGGCCGCAGCTGCCTGTCGGCAAATAGATATCGGTGGCCAGGTGGATGCCGTCGCGCATCGGGATCATGTGGTTGTGCAGGGTTTGCATGGGGAAAACACTCATTGACTCAGTACCCGCTCGTGACCGCGATAGCCAGCAACACCATCGCCAGTACGGCGTAGATCAGAAACAGCGGCAGGATGTAGCGCGCCCATTGGCCCCAACCGACATTGGCGGTGGCCAGCAACACCAGCAGGCCACTGGAGGTTGGGGTGATCATGTTGGTCAGGCCATTGCCCATCAGAAACGCGAATACAGTGGTCTGCGGGCTGACGCCGGAGAGTTGGCCCAGCGGGCCGAAGATCGGCATGGTCACCGCCGCCTGGCCCGAGGTGGACGGGATCAACACGTCCAGCCCCAGTTGTGCGAAGAACATGCCGTAGGCCGACACAATCGGGCCGTGGTCGCCTACCAGGTTGGCCAGGGTGTGGACGATGGTGTCGAGCACTTGGCCGGTACTGAGGATGATTTCCACGGCGGTGGCCAGGCCGATCAGCACGCCGGCAATCAGCACCTTCTTCATGCCATCGACAAAGGCACTGGCGGCGACACTCGCACCTAGCCCGGCAATCACACTGAACGCCACCGTCAGCAACAGGTAAAACGCCGACAGCTCATGGTACTTCCAGCCCCAGCGGTTGGAGGCGTAGACCAGAAAACCGATGCCGCTCAGCAGCACAGTCAGGTTGATCAAGTGGCGCGTGGGCAAGGGTTTATGTTCGAACGTAATCTGCGCTGTCGCATCAAAACCGTGCTTGCGGATACTCCACAGCACGAAGGCAATCCCCACCAGCAGAAAGCTGCAGTAAGCCAGTACGCGCATGCTTAAACCGCTGAATATCGGCAGCCCGACCATCGGCTGAGCGACGGACAGCGCCACGGGATTAGAGATTGAGGCGAGGTAGCCGATCTTCACCGAGATCGCGACGATAGCCAGCCCGATCAGGTTCGACAGCCCCAGCCGGTTGGCCATGGCGACCATCAGCGGCACGATCAGAATAAACTCCTTGGCCAGGCCCATGAACGTGCTGCCCGCCGAGAACACCAGCATCAGGCTCGGCACCAGCACGTAGATGTTGCCGCGGGTCAGGCCCAGTAAACGCTCCAGTCCGGCGTCGATCACCCCGGCCTTGTTCAGTACGCCAAACATGCCGCCGATGAACAGCACCATGAAGATCAGCGCTGCACGTTTCTCGATGCCTTGGGGGATGGCCATGAAACCTTCGACCAGTGACACCGGGCGGGCCACGGTATCGCCAGCCTTGCGTGGCTCCAGCGCGAACAATTGGCCCAGGCTGTCGTGTTTCTCCAGCACCTGATAAGAGCCGGGCACTACCAGCCCGTTCTGGCGCTCGAACTTGCCCGAGTTCACCGCATAGGTGAAGGCCACGGCGAGCAAGACGATGCTCAGCAGGATGATGGCCGGATTGATCTGTTTGCGTTGCGTGGGTTTTTCCACCGCCGCCGCTGTGGAGAAATTCTGTGATTCGCTCATGCTGGCTGCCCCGGCGTTTGCCGTTGTTGTTATGGGGGAGTGACGCGTGTGGAGCGGACACTAGGGCAAAGTTTTGGCGGCGACAACGTTATGCGCAGGGTGGGTCGGGCTATGCGTTTTGTGCGTTCAAGCGCTGCTTGAGATGCTCGGCAAACGCTGTGACCACCTGTGGGCGTGGCTCATTGGCGCGATAGGCCAGGCCGAAAGTGTAAGGCAGTGCAGGGCGAAAAGGCCGGGTCACGATCGGCAGGTGCAGGAAGTGGCTGGCGAGCAAACCGTTGACGATCGACACCCCCAGGCCTTCGGCGACAAAGCTGCATGCCGCGCCTACCGAATGCACTTCGACCCGCACTTGCGGCGTGAGGTTGGCAGCGCGAAACACCTGGTTCAACTCAGCCCGTAAAGCCCGTTGTCGGCCGAGCATCACCAACGGCACATTGCGCAAGTGCTGCACCTCGATACAGGCGTGGCGAGTCAGTGGGTGGTCGGCGGGCATCACGCACACGCCTTCGGTTTGCAGCACGGGCTCGATGTCGAAGTCGGGAATTTCCGTTGGCAGGCGCACAAAACCCAGGTCGGCGGACCGGTCGAGTACGGCGCGCTCGATCATGTCGTAAGAGCCGGTCAGCAACTCGACCACGATGTCGTCATGGCTCTTGAGAAACTCCGCGACGATCCGTGGCAAAAGCTCTTGGGTCATGCTGGTGGGCACCCCGACCTTGAGCAGGCTTTTGCGCGAGCGGCCCACGCGCATTTCGTCTGCCAGGCGTTGGATACGCTGCATGCCGTCTACCAGGCCGGCGACTTCGGTCAGTAACTCTTCCGCTTCTGCGGTGGCCATCAGGCGACCTTTTTTGCGCAGAAACAATACGAAACCCAACGCCTCCTCCAGCTGACTCAACAGGCGGCTGACGGCCGATTGCGACAGGCCCATGCGTGTTGCTGCGCCGATGGTCGAACCGGTGGACATGATCGCCTTGAAGGCTTCGAGCTGCTTGAGATTCACCGTGATTTTCCTGTCGGTTGCGAGGGGCTGGCGGTGCTTTGCGCATAGCCTGATGCGCATCTCGCATAACGTTGTGGGGCTTTCGACGAGCCGTTAGTGTCCGCTCCAACGCGAGGTGCCGTCCAGTGTGTCGCGCGATGGAACTGCCCATAAAAAAACGACAATAAGGCATAGAGGAAACAGCGATGCATAAACTTTTCAATCGAGGAAAATTGGCCTCGGCGTGCCTGCTGGCAGGTGTGTCGCCTGTACTCCTGGCCCAGGGGTTCTGGGAGGATTCAAAGGCTCGCCTGACCTTGCGTAATTTCTACTTCAACGACGATTACCGCGACGGCGGCGAGGATCGCAAAGAGTGGGCGCAAGGTTTTTTACTCAACCTGCAGTCAGGCTATACCGAAGGCACGCTAGGGTTTGGTCTGGACGCGTTGGGGTTGGCGGGGCTGCGGCTCGACTCCAGCCCGACTCACGCCGGCACGGGTTTATTGCCGGTGCATGACGATGGCCATGCCGCCAGTGAATTCTCCAGCCTGGGCGTCACCGCAAAGATGCGCTGGGGCGATGCCGTGGTGAAAACCGGCACCTTGCTGCCGAAGATTCCAGTGCTGGTGCATAACGACGGACGCCTGCTGCCGCAGACTTTTCAAGGCACTCAGGTGGAGTACAGCGGTATTCGCAACCTGTACCTGCATGCCGGGCATCTGGATAAATTCAAGCAGCGAAACTCCACCGACAGCGTGGCTATTTATCCCCAGGGCTACAGCGGCAAACAGGGCAGCGATTTCGATTTTGCCGGCGCCTCTTATGCCTTCACGCCGCAGCTCAGTGGCACTTGGTATTACGGCGAAATGCGTGAGTTCTATCGTCAGCAGTTTTTTGGCCTTGTGCATAAACAGCCGGTGGGTAACGGCACGCTGACCAGTGATTTGCGTTATTTCATCAGCAGCGATGCGGGTGAGGCGCGCAACGGCAAAGTGGACAGCGACATGTTCAGCGGGTTGTTCACCTATCGCCTGGGCGCACAGGCGCTGGGCGTCGGTTATCAGAAGGTCAACGGCGACACTGCGCTGCCTTATGCCAGTGTCTCGACGGTGTATTCCTTCACTAACGCCGGTGTGGGCAAGTTCATCCAGGCCGGTGAGCAAACCTGGATGCTGCGCTACGACTATGATTTTGAAGCCGTGCTGCCGGGCCTGAGTTTCATGACCCGCTATTACAAAGGGCGCAACGGTGATTACAGAGGGCGTGAGGCGCGGGAGTGGGAGTCGGACACTAACCTGCGCTATGTCATCCAGAACGGTACCGTCAAAGGCTTGGGTGTGGAGTTGCGCAAAGCGACCTATCGTTCCACCTACGCCAGCGACCGCGATAACTATCGGCTGTATCTGACCTACGACCTGGCGCTTTGGTAGTGGGGCAGGGGGCTGATCAGAGGCGGGTCTTGTGTGCTAGTCTGCGGGCCCTTTTAGTTTTGGATGGCGCGGGAAACCGTGCTGTCCTACAGCGGAGCCTCTTCATGTCCGAAGTTAATCTGTCCACCGACGAAACCCGCGTCAGCTACGGTATCGGCCGTCAGTTGGGCGACCAACTGCGCGACAACCCGCCACCGGGCGTGAGCATCGACGCCATCCTGGCCGGCCTGACCGACGCGTTCGACGGCAAAGCAAGCCGCGTTGACCAAGAGCAAATGGCGGCGAGCTTCAAAGTGATCCGTGAAATCATGCAAGCCGAAGCGGCTGCCAAGGCAGAAGCGGCTGCTGGCGCTGGCCTGGCGTTCCTGGCTGAAAACGCCAAGCGTGATGGCATCACCACCCTGGCTTCCGGCCTGCAATTTGAAGTGCTGACTGCAGGTGACGGCGCCAAGCCGACCCGTGAAGACCAAGTGCGTACTCACTACCACGGCACCCTGATCGACGGCACTGTGTTCGACAGCTCCTACGAGCGCGGCCAGCCTGCAGAATTCCCGGTTGGCGGCGTGATCGCCGGCTGGACCGAAGCCCTGCAACTGATGAATGCCGGCAGCAAATGGCGTCTGTACGTGCCGAGCGAACTGGCTTACGGCGCTCAAGGCGTTGGCAGCATTCCGCCGCACAGCGTTCTGGTGTTCGACGTTGAGTTGCTCGACGTTCTGTAAGACCTGTTGATGGTTGCGCCGGGTCCTATGTGGGAGCCGGGATTGATGTGGCGAGCAAGCTTGCTTGCGCTGGGGTGCGAAGCGCCCCTAAAGGCCTGCGACTGCTGCGCAGCCGAGCGGGAGCAAGCTCCCTCGCCACAACAAATCCAGCTCCCACATAGAGCCGGTGCATTCAGGTTTTGCGCGGTGGTTCATGGATGGAACTTGCCATTGAGCTCTGTCGCCGGGCGCAACGCTCGGGCATAGCAGAACAGAAACAGATTACGCACCACCTCCTTCAGCACCCCAGGCTCACTGGAACTCAGACCGTTGACGTCCAGGTCGCCTTGATCCTGCAGTTCATTCAGCGCTTCTTCTTCCAACACCGCACAGACTTCGCCGGTTTCCCGATGCAGGATCCGCAGGTATGGGTGTGGGCGGTCCAGCCAGGCATCTATCAAATAAGTCATGGTCGTTCTCCTTGATGGGTTTCAATGAGAATAATTCTTATTCGTGGAATAGCAAGTGCCTATTGGCGGTTTCCTGGTTTTTCTGTGTGGATGTTGAGGCAGGTCAGCGCAGAGGGCAAAACGCCATCCCGCGGCTGGCGCGGGATGGAAGCAGCAGGTTCAGACTTTGCGCACGAACTCGGACTTGAGTTTCATCGGGCCGATACCGTCGATCTTGCAATCGATATCGTGATCGCCGTCGCACAGGCGGATGTTCTTGACCTTGGTGCCGACCTTGACCACCAGGGACGTGCCCTTGACCTTGAGGTCCTTGATCACGGTGATGGTGTCGCCGTCTTGCAGGACATTGCCCACAGAGTCTTTCTTCACGGTTTCGTCGCCCGCCACTTCGGCCTCGCCATTGGCGGACCACTCATGGGCGCATTCCGGGCAGATCAGCTGGGCGCCGTCTTCGTAGGTGTACTCGGAATTGCATTTCGGGCAGGGTGGCAACGTGCTCACTAAAGCTCCTTGAAAGTCAGGATGGCTAAAAGTCGCACATTATATAGGGTTTATTGCAGGTTGGGGTGGGCGCCTCGGAACCTTGTGGGAGCCGGGCTTTCCCGCGATGCAGGCACCGTGGTGTGTCAGCTATACCGAGGTGATGCTATCGCAGGCAAGCCAGCTCCCACACAAGCCAGCTCCCACACAAGCCTGCGCTCGCAGATATTGCTCAGTGCGTGCGGGCTACCGCAAACTCACTCAGCTCAACCAGGGCATCCCGGTACTCGCTGGGTGGCAGGGCTTCCAGGCACTGGATGGCACGGGCCGCATAGTCACGCGCCAACTGCGCGGTGTACTCCAGGGAACCCGAGGCTTCTACCGCTGCACGGATAGCTTCGAGGTCTTCAATCCCGCCTTTCTGGATCGCCTTGCGCACCAGAGCGGCCTGTTCCGGCGTGCCTTCGCGCATGGTGTAGATCAACGGCAAGGTCGGCTTGCCCTCGGCCAGGTCGTCACCGACGTTCTTGCCCAGGGTTTCGGCGTCGCCACGGTAGTCGAGCAGGTCGTCCACCAGTTGGAACGCCACGCCCAGGTGATCACCAAAGGTGCGCAGGGCTTCGGCCTGTTCGGTCGTTGCGCCACACAGGACGGCGGCGCTGTGGGTCGAGGCTTCGAAGAGCATCGCGGTTTTGCCGCGAATCACTTCCATGTAGGTTTCTTCAGTGGTGCTGGCGTCGCGGACCTTGGACAGCTGCAGTACTTCGCCTTCGGCGATGATGCGCGTGGCTTGTGAAAGAATCTTCATCACCGGCATCGAGCCCAGTTCGACCATCATTTCAAACGAGCGCGAATACAGGAAGTCGCCCACCAATACGCTGGGGGCATTGCCCCACATCGCATTGGCCGTCTCGCGGCCACGGCGCATGCCGGACATGTCGACCACGTCGTCATGCAGCAGGGTAGCGGTGTGCAGGAATTCGATGGTCGCGGCCAGCAGGCGCAGGTCATCGCCTTCGCGGCCCAGAGCCTTGCCACACAGCAACACTAATAAAGGTCGCAGGCGTTTACCGCCCGCCGACGTAATGTAGTCGCCAATTTTGGAGACCAGCGGCACTTTAGACGTGAGCTGCTGCTTGATGATGCCGTCGACGGCGCTAAAATCGTCCGCGACCGCGCGGTAGAAAGCTTGGGGTTGCATCAGCGACAGTCGCTCCAGAAGGGTTGCGCGGCATGCTAGGACCCTGACCCGGCAGTGTCAAGGCGCGATAGACGGCCCCTTGCATCACCCATTTACCTTGCGTACAATCGCGCACCCTGAACTTCCTGGGCAGCACCTGCCTTACGCAATTGCATTCGGGACGTCCATCCCATGCAGCCATGCCAGCCAATACCTTTTCTTATAAAGCGCTGGGTGAGCAGGATTATCGGAGAAATACCATGTCGTACGCAGTAATTGTTACTGGTGGCAAGCAATACAAGGTCGCCCCAGGTGAATACCTGAAGATCGAAAAACTGGAAGTCGCTACTGGCGAATCCGTTACCTTTGATCGCGTTCTGTTGGTCGCTAATGGCGATGACGTGAACATCGGCGCTCCAGTTGTTGCTGGCGCTACCGTTGTGGCTGAAGTGATCTCCCAAGGTCGTCACGATAAAGTCCGCATCATCAAGTTCCGTCGTCGTAAGCACCACATGAAGCGTATGGGCCACCGCCAGTGGTACACCGAGATCAAAATCACCGGTATTCAGGCTTAATTTCAGCCTAATTCCTCACTAGGAGAATTGACTCATGGCACACAAAAAAGCTGGTGGTAGTACCCGTAACGGTCGCGACTCAGAAGCCAAACGCCTTGGCGTTAAGATGTATGGCGGCCAGAAAATCATTCCGGGCAACATCATCGTGCGTCAGCGCGGCACCCAATTCCACGCCGGTTACGGTGTTGGCATGGGTAAAGATCACACCCTCTTCGCTAAAATCGAAGGCGTGATCAAGTTTGAAGTAAAAGGCGCGTTCAACCGCCGTTACGTGAGCGTTGTCGCCGCTTAATTGCGCGATCGCTGGAAAAGCCCTGTCTCGCGACGGGGCTTTTTCGTTTGTGGAGTGAGTCTCTTGCAAAGCTGTTTGTGATGGGCTCAGGCGCTGGATGTGCGGTCGTTTTCTGAGGTCGCTGCGCTCATTTTTGCAAGAGTCTTATGTCTTGGTTTCTTAAGCTCGTCCGTGCGACGAGAGGCGTTTTGTTATGAAGTTCGTTGATGAAGTTTCCATCCGAGTAAAAGCAGGCGACGGCGGTAACGGTTGCATGAGTTTCCGTCGCGAAAAATTCATCGAAAACGGTGGTCCAAACGGCGGTGACGGCGGTGACGGCGGTTCCATCTACATGATGGCCGACGAAAACCTCAACACCCTGGTCGACTACCGTTACACCCGGCACTTCGATGCCGAGCGTGGCTCCAACGGCGGCAGCACCGACTGCACCGGTAAAAAAGGCGAAGACCTGGTACTGCGCGTACCGGTCGGCACCACGATCATCGATTCCGCGACCCAGGAAGTGATTGGCGACCTGACCAAGGCCGGCCAGAAGCTGATGGTTGTGCAGGGCGGCTGGCACGGTCTGGGTAACACCCGATTCAAGTCCAGTACCAACCGCGCGCCACGCCAGACCACGCCGGGCAAGCCGGGCGAGCAGCGTGACCTGAAGCTGGAGATGAAAGTACTGGCAGACGTGGGCCTGTTGGGCTTGCCGAACGCCGGTAAAAGTACCTTCATCCGCTCGGTCTCGGCCGCCAAGCCGAAAGTCGCCGACTACCCGTTCACCACCCTGGTGCCAAACCTGGGCGTGGTCAGCGTAGACCGCTGGAAAAGCTTCGTGATCGCCGACATTCCTGGCTTGATCGAAGGTGCTTCCGACGGTGCAGGCCTTGGGATTCGCTTCCTCAAGCACTTGTCGCGCACCCGTTTGCTGCTGCACCTCGTCGACATGGCGCCGCTGGATGACACCAGCGCACCAGACGCCGCCGAAGTGATCGTCAGCGAGCTGACCAAGTTCAGCCCGGCCCTGGCCGAGCGTGACCGCTGGCTGGTACTGAACAAGTGCGACCAGATCCTCGAAGAAGAGCACGAAGAACGCGTCAAGGAGATCGTTGATCGCCTGGAGTGGGAAGGCCCGGTCTACGTGATCTCGGCCATCGCCAAAGAAGGCACCGAGCGCCTGACCCGCGACATCATGCGCTACCTCGAAGACCGTGCCGACCGCCTGGCGGCCGACCCGGTATTCAAGGCAGAACTGGCAGAACTCGACCAGCAGATCGAAGACGAAGCCCGCGCCCAGTTGCAAGCTCTGGACGACCAGCGTGCCCTGCGCCGCAGCGGCGTGAAGTCGGTCCATGACATCGGCGACGACGATTGGGACGAAGAAGACGTGGATGATGAAGACGGTCCGGAAATCATTTACGTGCGCGACTGATAGGTTGCGATAAACTCAAACGCCGCTCCCAGGAGCGGCGTTTTGGTATCCGGGTATAACGTTATGGGCCGCGCTGGGTCGCGGGGCCCTCAATCTAAGGTTGAAGATGATGCGGAGCAAAGTGACAGGTGCGCAGCGCTGGGTCGTAAAGATCGGAAGTGCGCTGCTGACGGCGGATGGCAAAGGTCTGGATCGCGCAGCGATGAGCGTCTGGGTCGAGCAGATGGTGGCCTTGCATGAGGCCGGTGTCGAGTTGGTGTTGGTCTCGTCCGGGGCCGTTGCCGCCGGGATGAGCCGCCTCGGCTGGACCGCGCGACCCAGCGCGATGCACGAACTGCAAGCCGCCGCCGCCATCGGCCAGATGGGCCTGGTGCAAGCCTGGGAATCCAGCTTTGCCGAGCATGGCCGCCATACAGCGCAGATCCTGCTGACCCACGACGACCTGTCCGACCGCAAGCGTTACCTCAACGCTCGCAGCACCCTGCGCGCACTGGTTGAGCTCAAGGTCATCCCGGTAATCAACGAGAACGACACGGTGGTCACCGACGAAATCCGCTTCGGTGATAACGACACCCTGGCCGCGCTGGTCGCCAACCTGGTGGAAGCCGACCTGCTGGTGATCCTCACCGACCGCGACGGCATGTTTGACGCTGACCCGCGTAACAACCCCGACGCCCAGCTTATCTACGAAGCCCGCGCCGATGACCCGGCGCTGGACGCCGTGGCCGGCAGTGTAGGCGGTGCATTGGGCCGTGGCGGCATGCAGACCAAACTGCGTGCGGCGCGGCTGGCCGCACGTTCCGGCGCGCACACCATCATCGTCGGTGGGCGCCTGGAGCGTGTGCTGGATCGCCTCAAGGCCGGTGAGCGCATCGGTACGCTGCTGTCGCCGGAACGCGGCATGCTGGCGGCGCGCAAACAATGGCTGGCCGGTCATCTGCAAACCCGTGGCACGCTGGTTCTGGACGACGGTGCTGTGTCAGCCTTGTCCCAGGGCAACAAGAGCCTGCTGCCGGTCGGCGTCAAGTTGGTGCAGGGCAGCTTCCGCCGTGGCGAGATGGTGGTGTGTGTGGCGCCCGATGGTCGCGAGATCGCCCGTGGCCTGGCCAACTACAGCGCCCTTGAAGCACAGAAGATTATTGGACAATCGTCCGACGCGATTGTCGGACTCTTGGGTTACATGGCCGAACCGGAACTGGTTCACCGCGATAACCTGATCCTGGTCTGAATAAAGGAAATACACGATGCGTGTCATGAAAGGATTACTCGGCCTGCTGCTGGCCATGCCGTTGCTGGCCTCGGCCGAAGAAATCGGCCAGGTGTCGACGGTGTTCAAGTTTGTCGGCCCCAACGACCGTATTGTGGTCGAGGCGTTTGATGATCCCAAGGTCGACGGCGTGACCTGCTACCTGTCGCGTGCCAAGACCGGCGGCGTCAAAGGCGGCCTGGGCCTGGCCGAAGACCGCGCTGAAGCGTCGATTGCGTGCCGTCAGGTTGGCCCGATTCACTTCAAGGGCGAGCTCAAGGATGGCGACGAAGTGTTCAAGGAGCGCACCTCGCTGGTGTTCAAGACCATGCAGGTGGTGCGCTTCCTCGACAAGAAGCGCAATACCTTGGTGTACCTGGTCTACAGCGATCGTCTGATCGAAGGCAGCCCGCAGAATGCGGTCACCGCGATTCCGATTTTGCCCTGGCCGACCGCGCAGTAACCGGCGGGCGAGTTTTTCAATCGGCGTCTATGATTGCAGGCTTGTGGTCTGTAATCTCGAACAGCCGCAACGCGAAGAACATGGGATATCTGGAGTTCGTCATGAGTGCTTTCCACGACCTGAAACTCAAAGCTTTGGACGGACAAGAGCTGCCGCTGGCGCCTTTCAAGGGGCAAGTGGTGCTGGTGGTCAACGTGGCCTCCAAATGTGGTTTGACCCCGCAATACGCCGCCCTGGAAAACCTTTACCAGCAGTATAAGGGCCAGGGATTTACCGTACTCGGCCTGCCGTGCAACCAGTTTGCAGGCCAGGAACCGGGCTCCGAGGAAGAAATCCAGGCGTTCTGCAGCCTGAACTACGGCGTGACCTTTCCGTTGGGCAGCAAGCTTGACGTCAATGGTCACGATCGCCATCAGCTGTATCGCTTGCTGGCGGGCGAGGGCGCTGAGTTTCCCGGGGATATCACCTGGAATTTCGAGAAGTTCCTGCTCGGCAAGGATGGGCGAGTACTGGCGCGATTCTCGCCGCGCACGGCGCCGGATGATCCGACGATCGTACAGGCCATCGAAAAAGCCCTGAGCTGAATCGTTCCTACACTGTGGCGAGGGAGCTTGCTCCCGCTGGGCTGCGCAGCAGCCCTAAACCCTCATCACTTTTACCCCTTAATCACCCAGATCAATAGTGCTACCCAGCACGCGGCACGGCTCATATTATCCACATCATAAATCCCTCTTATGTGGAGTGCTCCCATGCCCGTCCAGGCTTTGTTCAAACCCTTCCAGCTCGGTGCACTGCAACTGTCCACCCGTGTGGTCATGGCGCCCATGACCCGTTCGTTCTCGCCGGGTGGCGTACCCAATTCCAAGGTCATTGAGTACTACCGCCGCCGCGCCGCTGCGGGCGTGGGCCTGATCATCACCGAAGGCACGGTGGTCGGCCATCAGGCCTCCAATGGCTACCCGAACGTCCCGCACTTTTACGGTGAGGCCGCGTTGGCCGGCTGGAAGAAGGTGGTGGACGCGGTACACGCCGAAGGCGGCAAGATCGTCCCGCAGCTGTGGCACGTGGGCAGCGTGCGCCGTATCGGCACCGAGCCTGACGCCAGCGTGCCGGCCTACGGCCCGATGGAGAAACTCAAGGACGGCAACGTCGTCGTCCATGGCATGACCCAACAAGACATCAAGGACGTGATCAACGCCTTCGCCCAGGCCGCCAAGGATGCCCAGCGCATCGGCATGGATGGCGTGGAGATCCACGGCGCCCACGGCTATCTGGTCGATCAGTTCTTCTGGGAGGGCAGCAACCAGCGCACTGACGAATACGGCGGCAGCCTGGCCAACCGTTCGCGTTTTGCCATTGAATTGATCCAGGCCACCCGCGCCGCCGTCGGCCCGGACTTCCCGATCATCTTGCGCTTCTCTCAATGGAAGCAGCAGGACTACACCGCACGCCTGGTGCAAACCCCCGAGGCGCTGGGTGAGTTTCTTAAGCCGTTATCCGACGCCGGTGTGGACATTTTCCACTGCTCCACGCGTCGGTTCTGGGAACCGGAATTCGAAGGCTCCGACCTCAACCTGGCCGGCTGGACCCGCCAGCTCACCGGCAAGCCGACCATCACTGTCGGTAGTGTGGGTCTGGACGGCGAGTTCCTGCAGTTCATGGTCAACACCGACAAGGTCGCCCAACCGGCCAGCCTGGAAAAGCTGCTGGAACGTCTGAACAACGATGAGTTTGATCTGGTCGCGGTGGGCCGTGCCCTGCTGGTGGACCCGGATTGGGCCGTGAAGGTGCGCGAAGGTCGTGAGGGCGACATTCTGCCGTTCAGTCGTGAGGCGTTAACCAGCCTGGTGTAGCGTCTGCTCCGACGCCATCGCGGGCAAGCCCGGCTCCCACAGGAAAATGCGTTCCAATGTGGGAGCCGGGCTTGCCCGCGATAGCGATCTAACGGCCAACACAGGCATCAGATCAACCGCGACTCCCCTGCAATCACCGTCCGCTCGCCGCACACCCCGCGCAATTGGCGCTCAAACTGTTCGATAATCGCCGGCCAACCCTGGCGGCTCGCATGCTGACGAGCATTCAAGCGCATGCGGCGCAAACTCTCCGCATCTTCCAGCAGCCAATTGGCAGCGTCACAAAACGCGCCCTCATCCCCTGGCATCGCCAGCACGCCATTGTAGCCATGGCGAATATGCTGGGTGGCGGCCGCCTGGTCGTAAGCCACCACACCCAGGCCGGAGGCCATGGCTTCCAGCACCACATTGCCGAAAGTTTCGGTCAGGCTGGGGAACAGGAACACATCGCCGGACGCGTAATGCCGTGCCAGTTCTTCGCCGCGCAAGGTGCCGCAGAACACTGCCTCGGGCAGTTCCTTTTCCAGCGTCGCCCGTTGCGGGCCGTCGCCGACGATGATCAGTTTCATCTGGCGCAGTGGGTAGGTGTCCTGCAAGGTTTCAAAGCAGCGCTTGAGCAGCCCCAGGTTTTTTTCCTGTGCCAGTCGGCCTACATGCAGTACGGCGATTTGATCGTTATTCAGCGCCCAGCTTTCACGCAACGCGTTATCGCGTTTGGCGGGGTGGAACAACTGGCTGTCGACGCCGCGTGACAACATGCCCAGGCGCTCGAAGTGGCGACGTTCCAACTCCAGGCGCTGGCTCGCGCTGGGCACCAGGGTCAGGGTCGAGCGGTTGTGAAACCAGCGCAAGTAATGGGTCACCATGCGGCTGAGCAGGCTCAAGCCATATTGATTGGAGTACTGCTGGAAGTTGGTGTGAAACCCGCTGACCACGCTGATCCCCAGGCGCCGCGCCGCACGTAGCGCCGACAGCCCCAGCGGCCCCTCAGTGGCGATGTACAGCACGTCCGGGCGCTGGCGTGTCCAGCGCCGCAGCAACTTGTGCATCGACGACTGGCCCCATTGCAGCCCTGGGTACCCCGGCAGTGGCCAGCCGCGACACAGCAGCAATCCATCGTCGCTGGGCCGGCTTTGATCGGTGCCCTGGCGGGGGCGCACCAACTCGACCTGATGGCCGCGCGCGCGCAAACCCTCGCACAGGCGGCCAAGGGTATTGGCCACCCCATTGATCTCCGGCGGGAAGGTTTCGGTAATCAGGGTGATGTGGAGCGAGGCTGTCGTCATGACCCACAGTGTCACCGTGGGCCATGTCGTCATTGTGACTCTAGGATGATGGATTTATGACTTGGCTATCGCCTGCCGTGCCATCGCCTCGGCCCCTTGCTCACGCACCCAGAACAGCGTAGCCCCGGCCACGGCCGCCGGCATCATCAGCAGGTTGACCACCGGCACCAGCAGCACCAGATAAACAATGCCGCCAAAGCTCATGCTCTGCCAACGCTTCTGACGCAGCCAGGCGAGCATTTCGTTCCAGCCCAGCTTGTGGTTGTCCGCCGGGTAGTCGATGTACTGGATCGCCATCATCCACACACCGAACAGTAGCCACAGCGGCGCGGCGATCAGGTTGACCACCGGAATGAACGACAGGATAAACAGGCCGATGGCCCGTGGCAGGAAGTAACCCAGTTTGCGCATTTCCCGCGCCAGGGTGCGCGGGACCATGGCCATCAACTCGCCCCAGCTGAAGGCGGGGAAGTCGTCTGTGCCGCGCACCACTACCTCGACTTTCTCCGAGAGAAAACCGTTGAATGGCGCGGCGATGATATTGGCGAGCATGGTGAAGGTGAAAAACACCATCAACACCACCAGCACCACAAACAAGGGCCACAGGATGTAGCTGAGGAAACTCAGCCAGCCAGGCAGCGTCGGCATCAAAGTGTCGACCCACAGGCTGAACTGATGGCCGGCGAAATAGATCAAGCCGACGAACAGCACCAGGTTGATCGCCAACGGCAGCAGCACAAACAGGCGCAGGCCAGGGCTCAACACCAGTTTGAGGCCTTCACGCAGGTATTGCGGGCCAGAAAGAGCAGGGGCAGGCATGGAGAACTCCGAGCAAGAAGACGAACGCGCCGACCTTACCGGCTTTGCTTCTTCGGCGAAAGCGGCGACATCAGCGGTAACATCTAGGCAACCAGGGTGTCGATTAATCGCGGCGACTGCATAGAGACCACCTATGAGCTGGATTGTTATTCCGTATTTCCTTAATCTTGCCCCCCTCTATACGCTGCACCCATTATTTTCAGGGCCTGCGAGTTCAAGCCTTCCCCAAGTGCTTCGCGGTCCTTTTTTATTCCAGCTGCCTTGTGGTCCGGGCGGTCGATAGGAGTGAGTCATGTCTGATACCCGTCATTCGCGAGTGATTATTCTCGGTTCCGGCCCTGCCGGTTACAGCGCTGCCGTCTACGCTGCCCGGGCCAACCTCAAGCCGCTGCTGATTACCGGCATGCAGGCAGGCGGTCAGTTGACCACCACCACTGAAGTCGACAACTGGCCGGGCGACGTCCACGGCCTGACCGGCCCGGTGCTGATGGAGCGTATGAAAGAGCACGCCGAGCGCTTTGAAACCGAGATCGTGTTCGACCACATCAACCAAGTCGACTTCTCGAAAAAGCCTTACAGCCTGACCGGCGACAGCGGTGTCTATACCTGTGACGCGCTGATCATCGCTACCGGTGCCAGCGCCCGTTACCTGGGCCTGCCATCGGAAGAAGCGTTCATGGGCAAAGGCGTCTCCGCCTGCGCGACCTGCGACGGTTTCTTCTACCGCAACAAGCCGGTGGCTGTGGTCGGTGGCGGCAACACCGCCGTGGAAGAAGCGCTGTACCTGGCCAACATTGCCAGCACCGTGACCCTGGTTCACCGCCGCGAGACCTTCCGCGCCGAGAAGATCCTGATCGACAAACTGCACGCCCGTGTGGCTGAAGGCAAGATCATCCTCAAGCTCAACGCCACCCTGGATGAAGTCCTGGGCGACAACATGGGCGTGACCGGTGCTCGCCTGAAAAACAACGACGGCAGCTTCGACGAGCTGAAAGTCGACGGCGTGTTCATCGCCATCGGCCACACCCCGAACACCTCGCTGTTCGAAGGCGTGCTCGAAGCCAAAGATGGCTACCTGGTTGTGCAAGGCGGCCGTGAAGGCAACGCCACTGCGACCAACATCGAAGGCATCTTTGCCGCCGGTGACGTGGCTGACCACGTGTACCGCCAGGCCATCACCTCGGCCGGCGCCGGTTGCATGGCGGCCTTGGACGCTGAGCGTTACCTCGACGGTTTGAAGGACGCTGCGTTCTAAACCCGTTGAAATGAAAAAAACGGCTGAGAGGCCGGTTTTTTTATGCGCACGATTCAAGCCGCACCACAGTGCTGATGTGTCAACCCGATTCAATGTGGGAGCTGGCTTGCCTGCGATAGCGGTGGTGGCTGACACACCGCTATCGCAGGCAAGCCAGCTCCCACCTTAAACCGGGTTATCAGATTGAATCAGCGGCGGGTCAGGGGCTGTGCGGTGAACTTCACACCGGCCAAACCATGCACAATCAACGCGCGGATATTGCCGTGATCACTGCCCTCCGGCGTTGCCACCACCGAACGGTAATGCTCACCAAACGCCAGCAGCGCTTCCTGGTCGCTCAAGCCTTCCAGCAGCGCCAAGCCCAAGGTCTTGCATGAACCTTCGTTCTGACCAGCAGCATTTTCTACGCCGCCATTGGTAAAAGCCTGCGGCTGGTAGTCGTAACCGGCAGCTACAAAAGCCAGGGTGTCGGCAAAAACGTGTTCGCCGCTGTTGAGGCTGGCGCGCAGGGTGTTCAGATCAGTCATGGGGTTTTCCTTTGGCGAACGCCGCCTGTTGGTCGGCGCTGGCTTCTTGCTGGTATTGGGCTTTCCACTCGGCATACGGCATGCCGTACACCACTTCGCGGGCATCATCGAGGCTCAGCTCGATGTGGCGCTCGTCGGCCTCGGCCTTGTACCACTTGGATAAGCAGTTGCGGCAAAAGCCCGAGAGGTTCATCAGGTCGATGTTCTGCACATCCTTGCGGCTGTCCAGGTGGGCCACCAACCGGCGGAAGGCGGCGGCTTCGAGTTCGAGGCGTTGTTGATCGTTCATAAGGCTCACTTAACTATCAGCGGCTGGCTGCGAGGGTTATCGACACCGACTCGGCAAAGCGCAGCGCATGGGGCTTGTCCACTTCGACTTCGGCGTACAGCACGGACTCATTGCTCATCACCAGGTCCAGCAACTCTTGCGTCAGGCGTTCGAGCAGCGCAAAGCGATTGCCTTCGACGTGGGCAATAATCGCCTTGGTGATGGTGCGGTAATTCAGCGCGTGGTCGATGTCATTGTCGCGCACGGCTTCCTGGGCGGCATACAGGATAGTCAGGTTGATCAGCACGTCCTGCTTGTTGTTGATCTCATCTTCATTGATGCCAATAAAGGTGCGCAGGCACAGGTCCTTGACCCGGATGCGCGCCATGCCTGGTTGAAGTTGTGGCATTGCTACTTGCTCCGTCCGATCAGTTGCAGGAACTCCATACGCGTGGTGTTCGACTCGCGGAACGCGCCGAGCATCACTGAGGTGTTCATGGTTGAATTCTGTTTTTCCACGCCGCGCATCATCATGCACATGTGCTTGGCTTCAATTACCACCGCCACGCCTGCGGCTTGGGTGACCTGCTGGATAGCGTCGGCGATCTGCCGCGTGAGGTTTTCCTGGATCTGCAGGCGCCGCGCGTACATGTCGACAATGCGCGCCAGCTTCGACAGGCCCAGCACCTTGCCGGTCGGGATATAGGCCACATGGGCCTTGCCGATAAAGGGCAGCAAATGGTGCTCGCACAGCGAATACAACTCGATGTCCTTGAGGATCACCATCTCGTCGTTATCGGATGCGAACAATGCGCCGTTGACGATGGTTTCCAGGTCCTGCTCATAGCCATGACACAGGTACTGCATGGCCTTGGCGGCGCGCTTGGGGGTGTCGAGCAAGCCTTCGCGCTCCGGGTCTTCGCCCAGGCCTTTGAGGATCTCGCGGTAGTGTTGGGGCAGGGACAAGGTCATACAACATCCTCACAAACGGCTTACTTGATATGCCGCCCGCCGTTGACGGTCAGGGTGGTTCCGGTGACATACGGGTTGTCCAGCAGGTAACGCACACTCTGGTAGATCACCGCAGGCCCAGGCTCGATGCCCAGCGCTGACTTGGCCAGCACCTTGGCGCGGTACGCCGCATCATCGCCCGCGTTGAACATCACCATCGCCGGCGCGATGCCGTTGACCTTGATCAGCGGCGCAAACTGCGCAGCGAACGAAAGTGTAAGGCTGTCGAGACCGGCTTTTGTGGCGCAGTAGGCGATGTGCTGGCGGCTGCCCTTGCGCACCACGTCATCGCTGATGTGCACGATATCGGCGGGTGTCGAGCGTTGCAGCAAAGGTGAACAATGCAGGTTGATCAGATACGGCGCAAGCATGTGCACGCTGAACATGTCGGTAAAGGCGCGGCTTTCGTCGCCAGGTGTTTCGGCAACCCACGCCGACGCGTTGTGAATGATCGCACGCAGGCTGTCGGTATGGGTTTTCAGTTCGGCGATAAAGGCCAGAATCCCGGCCTCAGTGGAGAAGTCGGCAAACACGCCGAGCGCGCCACGCGCGCGCAAGGCCTCAACGCCTGGGCGTTCGCTGCGGTAGCTGAAAATCACCGCGTGGCCTTCGTCCAGCAGGCGCTCGGCACAATAAAGGCCGACACGCTGGCCGGCACCGGTGATCAGGATCGGGGCGTTGGTTACCGTCATGGGAGGCTCGAGTCGCTGGCAGGTTGAAACTATACCAGCGACCGGCCACGCCTGTACTCAAGCAGCGGCTTGGGTAGCCTTGGGCGTTGGTGTTGGATGCAACCAGCTCGCGAGCAGATGGGTCGATAGAGGAATAAAGAAGTAAACCATCAGCGGCGTGAGTGCCAGGGTACTGACCAGCACACGCGGGAACATGTCCAACTCGCTGAGCAGCGGCCCCAGGCCGAAGTTGAACAGCAGCGACACCGGGAAAAATGCCAGCCAGATCGCCACCGCCTGTTTCCAGCGCGGTGGTCGTGCACCCACGGCACCGAACCAGCCATCGATGCCACTGACGCGATGCTCGGACGGGTCGGCAAACAGTTCGCTGCCACGGCTTAGCCAGGCGCTGCGCGAGGCGGAGAACTCCCAGGCATGCAGGGTTTTTTCATCGGCGAAGCGGAAGATGATCTGAAACTCATCATCATTGGGCGGCGGCGCAAGCACGCCGGAACCCAGGTAGCCGGGGAAGTCAGTGGCCAATTGCTCGCCTTCGCGCAGCCAGGCCATCAATTCTTCATAGCGCCCTTTGGCCACGCGGCGCGCAACCATCAAGGTGACGGGAGAGGTAGACATTGTGTATCTCCAAGTAATCAGGTGCGCCAAGCCGGGTAGGTGGCGCACTAAGGTGGCGGTCGGGTAAGACCATCACCAAAAAGCAGGCAAGGATTATTCCTGTTTTGAAGAAATACGCCAGCGGCAGTGGTCCGAAAAGTAACGGCCTTGAAAAGGACAGGTAGAAAGGCGTTAAATGGGACCCCAAATAACGTTGGCTTTTTGGCTCAAAATGCCCGTGATTAATGTGCCCATTGATAGCATTTCGCAACTGGAATCAACCGTCTCAGATGAGCTGTTTCCGATCCGTGAAGTGTCAAGACTGACAGGTGTGAACCCGGTCACACTGCGAGCCTGGGAGCGGCGGTATGGCCTGATCCAGCCAACGCGCACCGAAAGCGGGCATCGGCTCTACTCCAGCGCCGATATTGTGACCGTCAATCGTATTCTCGACTGGATTGAACGCGGCGTGGCCGTGAGCAAGGTCGGTAAGATCCTCGCCCGTGACGATCAGCAGGCTGAGACCATTCGTGCCGAGGGCGATAAGGTCGACGAGAGTGAGTGGTCACAGTGGCGACTGCGGTTGCTGCAGGCAGTCAAAGCCTTTGACGATCGCCAATTGGAAAGCCTGTACGGTCAGGTTTTCGCGACTTACCCGCTGAACGTTGCGTTCCAGGACATCCTGATGCCCCTCTGGAGCGATCTGATGCGCCACCAGGGGCATTTTGGCCAGGCCAGTGAATGGCTTTTTTACGACACCTTCCTGCGCATGCGTACCTTTGAGCGCTTGCAGCTTGCCAGTGCCCCACTCGCGCCGCGGGTGTTGCTGGCGGCCATGCCTGGCGAATGCCGTAAATTGGAACTGCTGGTAGCGGCGCTGATGCTCAGTCACGAAGACACGCCGGTGAAAGTGCTGGGCATGGGCCAGCCCTTTGATGAACTGACATTGGTGTGTGAAAAGATCCGGCCCAAGGCGCTGGTGATTTTCTCCAACCATTGGCATAACCATGATCTGGCAGCGCGCCTGAACCGTCTGGCGTTGACCCTGGATTGCCCACTGTTCCTGGCCGGTGCCGCTGCGGACCTGGCCGAGGGTGATCTGGCCGGTTCGTCTATCGGCTGCCTGGGCAGCGAAGGGCGCCAGATGCAGAGCCGTTTGCAGCAGTTTCTTGCAGGCCAGTTGGATAGTTGATTTCAGGCGTGTACGTGCGGATGGACCAACCGGTGCTGATGCAGGATGAACTGGCGTAACCGTTCGATCTCATTCGCGTCACTCTGGCTCAGGCGATAAGCGAACAGACCCCGCGCGGTTTCCCGTTCCAGCGTGCCGCGCAAGGCAATACGCTCGTAACCGGACGGGCTGAACCACAGGGAAAAGGTTTTCGGCGGTTTGACCCGTCCGCGAATTTCCACCAGTACGCCCTTGAATGACACCTCATGCACCCATAGCGCGGCAGGGTTGCCCCTGACGTTTTCCATCGCCACGGGGGCTTCAAGCGCCAGGCGCCATGGACGGATCATCGGCCCATCTTCAAAAATGCTCGGCACGCCCAAGCGCAGATGCACCGCATGAAACTCGTCTTCCACCAAATGCAGCGGGAAGGTCAGTTGCTGGTTGTCGAACTGTGCCTGGATGGTGACGTGGTCGTGAGCGGCCAGGCGCGTGAGCAAATCGCGAATCTGCGCACCGCCATTAACGGTCAGGCTCGACCAGGCATCCCGCAGGTTGAGTTGCGGGTTGTGGTGCATGTCCTGGATAAAATCCAGCTCGTCCTGCGTCAATAGCGCGTCGCGTTGCATTGATGTAGCTCAAGGGTGAGGCATTAAAAAGCCATTATCGCTCTAAAGACCGCATTTTTTACACTTTGTTAATTCCGCTCGTCGCCTTGAGTGCCGCCAGCTCATCTTTAAGCTCGGCCACTTGGGCTTCCAACTGAGCGATGCGTTGCTGCGCTTTCACCTGAACCGTAACGTCTTTTTGCACACCGACAAAATACGTTTGCTTGTCGGCCTTGTTGTAAACCGTGGAAAGCGACAGCTCATTCCAGAAGTGCGTGCCGTCCTTGCGGTAATTGCGCAGTATCTCCCGGCAGGCGCCACCGCTGTCGAGGGCTTCACGAATGGCCATCAGCGCCGGTTGGTCACGGTCACCCGCCTGCAGGAAGCGGCAATCCTGATACAGGATGTCGTCCAGGGTGTAACCGGTCAAACGCTCGAACGCCGGGTTCACGTAGATCAGCGGCTTGTCCTGGCCTTCACGTTCGGCGACGACGATACCGTCGTTAGAAGCGTTGATCACCAGTTGCATCAGGTTGGCGTTGATCATTGAGCAATCCATCGCATGTTTTTAAAGCCTGAATTCTATGGCAACTTTTGAATGTTGCACGGTGTGCACTGAAATATTTGTGTCAGCTGCTAATATCCCACGCTTTCGCTCAACTACAGGATCAGATTGATGAAAGTCGCCATCCTTTCCGGCTCGGTCTACGGCACAGCTGAAGAAGTCGCCCGCCACGCCGCCGGTATCCTCAACGCCGCCGGTTTTGAAGCCTGGCACAACCCACGCGCCACCTTGGCCGACGTGCAAGCCTTTGCCCCCGAGGCATTCCTGGCGGTCACATCGACCACCGGCATGGGTGAACTGCCGGACAACCTGCAACCGCTGTATTCGACCATTCGTGACCAACTGCCAGCCGCCTGGCGCGACCTGCCCGGTGCGGTGATCGGCCTGGGCGACGCCAGCTATGGCGACACGTTCTGCGGTGGCGGCGAGCAAATGCGCGAACTGTTCGCCGAACTGGGCGTACGCGAAGTGCTGCCGATGCTGCGCCTGGACGCCAGCGAAAGCGTGACCCCGGAAGCCGACGCCGAGCCTTGGCTGGCCGAATTGGTCACGGCACTGCGCGCTTGACCGGGAATTCACGCAGCAAGGCCCGCCACGCCAGATAAAGGCAATGCCCCAGCGCAAGCTGATGCCGGTGTTCTGGCTCGTGCTGACGGGCTTGCTCAACCTGTTCGCCGTGCCTTTATTGGCGGCACTTCTCTGACACCGTTTGTACTATTCTCATGACTGACTCGCTCAGTCATCAAGCTGGCTGCCAAGGCAACTCCTTGCGTCATCGCGCCTGACTAGACTGGCTCCTCATCCAGAAAAATAATAAGAACGCGAACCAAGGAGGTTGTTGCCGTGAGCCTAGCCCCTGTTCTATCGCCACAGAATGTCAAAGACCAGGTCAGCGCTGCCGAATGGCAGACCCGCGTCGACCTCGCGGCCTGCTATCGCCTGGTGGCGCTGCATGGCTGGGACGACCTGATCTTCACGCATATTTCCGCCAAGGTGCCGGGCACCGACGATTTCCTGATCAACCCTTATGGCTTGATGTTTCATGAGATAACGGCGTCGAGCCTGGTCAAGGTTGATCAGGCCGGCAACAAGCTGATGGACAGCCCTTACGAGATCAACCCCGCCGGCTACACCATCCACAGTGCCATCCATGAAGTGCGCCACGACGTGGTCTGTGTGCTGCACACCCACACCGCCGCGGGCGTTGCGGTGTCGGCGCAGAAGCAGGGCGTGCTGCCGATCAGCCAGCAATCCACCTTCGTCTTGTCCAGTCTGGCCTATCACGCCTATGAAGGCGTGGCGCTCAACCGTGAAGAAAAAGCCCGCTTACAGGCGGACCTGAGCGACAACAATTTCCTCATGCTGCACAACCACGGTCTGTTGACCTGCGCTGGTTCGATCGCCGACACGTTTTTAATGATGTTCACCTTTCAACGCGCCTGCGACATCCAGGTGCTGGCGCAAAACGGCGGCGCCGAATTAATTGCCATTGAGCCGCAGATTCTGGCGGGTGCCAAGGCGATGGTGGCGGTTGTCACAAAGAGCGCGCAAGGTATGGGGGGTGCACTGGCGTGGCCGGCGCTGTTGCGTAAATTGGACCTGCAAGATCCCGGGTATAAAAGCTGATGCCGCTCGCCGAGATACCGCTCAGAGCCTGGCGCAAACGTGGCCAGGAATTTCTCTTCCGTGGCCACATGATCCGTTACTGGGTGGCGGGGCAGGGCGAGCCGTTGCTATTGATTCATGGCTTTCCCACCGCCAGTTGGGACTGGCACTACCTGTGGCAGCCCCTGGCCCAGCGTAACTTGGTGATTGCTTGCGACATGCTCGGGTTTGGCGATTCGGCCAAGCCGCTGAACCACGATTATTGCCTGCTGGAGCAGGCGGACCTGCAACAGGCGCTGCTCGAACACCTGCGTGTGGAGCGGCCGGTGCATGTGTTGGCCCATGACTATGGCGACAGCGTGGCCCAGGAATTACTGGCGCGCCATTACGACGGCCGCTTCCTGATGGCCAGCTGCGTGTTCCTCAATGGTGGGCTGTTTCCCGAGACCCATCGCCCGGCATTGGTGCAGAAACTCTTGCTCAGCCCACTCGGCTGGATGATCGGCCGTGCCTTTGGGCGCAACGCTTTGTCGAACAGTTTCAGCCAGATTTTCGGCCCGAACACGCGGCCCAGTGAAAGTGCACTGGATGACTTCTGGAGCTTGATCAACTGCAATGACGGCCCGCGTATCCTGCATAAGTTGATTGCCTACATTCCCCAGCGCCGCCGTCTGCGTGAACGCTGGGTGGCGGTGATGCAACGCAATGAAGTGCCGCTGCGGGTAATCGACGGCGAAGTCGATCCCATTTCCGGTGCGCATATGGTGGAGCGTTATCGCCAGTTGGTGCCCAATGCCGACTCGGTATTACTGACCAATATCGGCCACTACCCGCAGATCGAAGCGCCGGTGCTGGTGCTCAAGCATTATTTGGCGTTTCGCGAACGTATCGGTCAGCCGGCGCCGCGAGTGGCCTACTCCTGAGGCCAATCCCGGGCTGCTGCGCAGCCCAGCGGGAGCAAGCTCCCTCGCCACAACAGCCGGTTGATCATCGCGCTGTCTTATTGAGCACCATTCAGCCTCGGCCGTGTTTATTGTGACCAAAGGCTGCGTGCGTGACACTCAACCCATTGCCAATGTCGCCAACGGAGTTCGGTATGAGTGAGTCAGTGCAGTTCCAGGATAAGGTCGTGATCGTCACCGGTGCCGGCGGCGGGCTGGGCCGTGCCCATGCGCTGCTGTTTGCCAGGCACGGGGCCAAAGTGCTGGTCAACGACCTCGGCGGCTCGACCCAGGGCGAAGGCGCGAATGCCTCGGCCGCCGACCGTGTAGTGGCGGAGATTTGCGAGGCGGGCGGTACTGCCGAGGCCAACCATGACTCCGTAACCGAGGGGGACAAGATCGTCCAGCACGCACTCGACGTGTTCGGCCGTGTCGACGTGGTGGTCAACAACGCCGGCATCCTGCGCGACAAGACCTTCCACAAAATGGACGACAGTGACTGGGACCTGGTGTACCGCGTGCATGTCGAAGGTGCCTACAAAGTTACCCGCGCCGCCTGGCCGCACATGCGCGAGCAGGGTTATGGCCGCGTGATCTTTACCGCGTCCACCTCGGGCATCTATGGCAACTTCGGCCAGTCAAACTACGGCATGGCCAAGCTGGGCCTCTACGGTTTGACCCGCACCCTGGCGCTGGAAGGGCGCAAGAACAACATCCTGGTCAATGCCATCGCTCCCACCGGCGGCACGCGCATGACCGAAGGCCTGATCCCGCCACAGGTGTTCGAACGCCTCAAGCCGGAACTGGTCAGCCCGTTGGTGGTGTACCTGGGCAGCGAGGCGTGCCAGGACACCTCGGGCTTGTTTGAAGTCGGCGGCGGCTGGATCGGCAAAACCCGCTGGGAGCGCAGCCTGGGCGTGGGGTTTGACCCTGAGGCCGGGTTCTCACCCGACGATGTGGCGGCGCACTGGGCGCAGATCTGCGACTTCGAAGGCGCTGCGCACCCCAAGGACAACATCGAAGCGTTGAAAGAGATGATGGCCAATTTGCAGAAGTTCAGCCTCTGATCGTTGCTTGAACACAGTTGAATAATACGGGGCGCTAAAGGCGCCCCGTTTTATTTTGGGTATAAAAAAGGCCGCTGCAAACGCAGCGGCCGAAGTAAGACGTTGGATCAAGGAGCGACAAATCAACGTCAGTGAACAGCGGTAATAGATTGAAACATTAGGCCAATCTATTGGAATCAGACTTTTCCTGGATTTACCCAAGCGGGCCATCTGCCCTGAAAGTGCGTTAAGAATAGTCGGTTGTAACAAAATGAGTAATAGCAGTTCAGGACAAGGACTGTTGCAATTTCAGTAATGATCGCCGGTGCGCTATCCATCCTCCTGATAATCCGCCATCTGCCTAATCCATGGTGGCGCCCAAACCGCGGCCAGAGCGCCTGTTCATCCTTTCGAGCGACACCACGAATACCCCTTTGGTGCGCTTATCGCTCCCGAGGGGCGGCAGTAGGGTGGGGCCTTCTGTCACTCACCGGGGAAGACGCATGACAAAAACAACAATGCGCGCCATCTTCACGCCACAGGCGCTGGCCACGGCGGTTGCGCTGGGTTTCTGCGCCCAGGCGCAGGCTGTTTCATTCAACATCGGCGAGATCGAAGGGCAATTCGATTCCTCGCTGTCGGTCGGCGCCAGTTGGGGCATGCGCGATGCTGACAAGAAGCTGGTGGGCATTCCCAACGGCGGCACGGGGCAGGCGTCCACCGGTGATGACGGGCGGCTGAACTTCAAGAAGGGTGAGACCTTCTCCAAGATCTTCAAGGGCATTCACGACCTGGAGCTTAAGTACGGCGACAGCGGCATCTTTGTGCGCGGCAAGTACTGGTATGACTTCGAACTGCAGGACGAAAACCGCGAGTTCAAGCAAATCAGCAACAACCACCGCGACGAAGGCGCGCGCTCGTCCGGCTACGAGCTGCTGGATGCTTTTGTGTATCACAACTATTCCATCGGCGATTTGCCGGGCGCCGTGCGGGTCGGCAAACAGGTGGTGAGCTGGGGTGAAAGTACGTTTATCGGTAACTCGATCAACAGCATCAACCCCATCGACGTCTCGGCGTTCCGCCGCCCAGGCGCCGAGATCAAGGAAGGCCTGATTCCGGTCAACATGCTGTTCGCGTCCCAAAGCCTGACTAACCAGCTGTCGGTGGAAGGTTTTTACCAACTCAACTGGGAAAACACCGTGGTGGATAACTGCGGCACCTTCTTCGGTAACGATGTAGTGGCTCACGGCTGCAATGGCAACTACACGGTCGGCAGCCCGGCGATTGCGCCGTTGCAGCCGGTGGCCGCGGCGTTTGGCCAGGGCTTTCAGGTGACGCGCGAAGGCGTGGTGGTGCAGCGCGCCAACGACCGCGAAGCGCGCGATGGCGGCCAGTTCGGTGCGGCCTTGCGCTGGCTGGGCGATGACACCGAGTACGGCCTCTACTTCATGAACTACCACAGCCGCACGCCAACGGTGGGCACGATTACCGCCAACACCAACCTGGCCACCATAGGCCGCATCGTCAGCACTGCCAACGCCATCGCGCCCGGCAGTGGTTCGGGCCTGGCCCAGAGCACCATGCTCGGGCGTGGCCAGTATTACCTCGATTACCCGGAAGACATCCGCCTGTACGGTGCCAGCTTCTCCACCACCTTGCCCACCGGCACGGCCTGGACCGGCGAAATCAGCTACCGGCCGAATGCGCCGGTGCAACTCAACACCACCGACCTGACCCTGGCGCTGGTCAACCCGATTGCCGGCCAAACCGCCTCGCCGATCCGCAGTTCGTTCGGCTCGGATAACTCAGGTTACCGCCGTAAGGAAATCACCCAGATCCAGAGCACCATGACCCAATTCTTCGACCAGGTGCTGGGCGCCGAACGCCTGACATTGGTGGGCGAGGCGGCCTATGTGCACGTCGGCGGGCTGGAAGCCAAGACCAAACTGCGTTATGGCCGCGATTCGGTGTATGGCGCCTATGGTTTCGGCGGCGACACCGACGGCTTCGTCACCGCCAACTCCTGGGGTTACCGCGCCCGCGCGATCCTCGACTACAACAACGTGTTCGCCGGGGTGAACCTCAAGCCCAACCTGTCCTGGTCCCATGACGTCAGCGGCTACGGCCCCAACGGCATTTTCAACGAAGGCGCCAAGGCGATCAGCGTCGGCGTGGATGCGGACTACCGCAACACCTACACCGCGAGCCTGAGCTACACCGACTTTTTCGGCGGTGACTACAACACCCTCACCGACCGCGACTTTATCGCCCTCAGCTTCGGCGTGAACTTCTGACTTGGTTTAAGGAAGGACAACAACCTATGCGTAAGCTATTTGCAGTGATGGCCCTGAGTGTACTGGCCGCCCACGTCATGGCCGCCGTCTCGCCCGAAGAGGCCGCCAAGCTCGGCACCACCCTGACGCCGGTCGGCGCCGAGAAAGCCGGCAACGCCGACGGTTCGATCCCGGCCTGGACCGGCGGCATTCCGAAAAACGCTGGCGCGGTGGACAGCAAAGGCTTTCTGGCCGACCCGTTCGCCAATGAAAAACCGCTGTTCGTGATCACTGCCGCCACGGTCGACAAGTACAAAGACAAGCTCTCCGACGGCCAGGTGGCGATGTTCAAGCGTTACCCCGAGACCTACAAGATCCCGGTGTACCCGACCCATCGCACGGTCAACCTGCCGCCGGATATCTACGAGTCGATCAAGCGCAGCGCGCTGAACGTGCACGCGATTAACGACGGTAATGGCCTGGAAAACTTCACCGGCAACCGTTACTACGCGTTCCCGATCCCGAAAAATGGCGTGGAAGTGTTGTGGAACCACATCACCCGTTATCACGGCGGTAACCTCAAGCGCATCATCACCCAGGCCACCCCGCAAACGAATGGCAGCTACACGCCGATTCGCTTCGAAGAAGAAGTGGCGGTGCCGCAAGCCATCCCGGACATCGACCAGGCCAAGGCGGCCAACGTGCTGAGCTTCTTCAAGCAATCGGTCACGGCGCCCGCACGCCTGGCGGGCAACGTGCTGCTGGTGCATGAAACCCTCGACCAGGTGAAGGAGCCGCGTCTGGCCTGGATCTACAATGCCGGCCAACGCCGCGTGCGCCGTGCACCGCAAGTCTCGTATGACGGCCCGGGCACCGCCTCCGATGGCCTGCGCACCACCGACAATTTCGACATGTTCTCCGGCGCGCCTGACCGCTACGACTGGAAACTGGTCGGCAAAAAAGAGATGTACATCCCCTACAACAGCTACAAGCTCGATTCGCCGACCCTCAAGTACGACGACATCATCAAGGCCGGGCACATCAACCAGGACCTCACCCGCTACGAGCTGCACCGCGTGTGGGAAGTGGTCGGCACGGTCAAGCCGAGCGAGCGGCACATCTACGCCAAGCGCCACATGTACATTGACGAAGACAGCTGGCAGGTCGCGCTGGTGGACCACTACGACGGGCGAGGCCAACTGTGGCGCGTTGCTGAAGGCCATGCGCAGTTCTATTACGACCACCAAGTGCCGGCCTACACCGTGGAAACCCTGTACGACATCATTGCCGGGCGCTACATCGCGCTCGGCATGAAGAATGAGGAAAAGCGCAGTTTCGTGTTCGGCTTCGCGGCCAAGGCGGCGGATTACACGCCAGCAGCGCTGCGGTCCGAGGGCGTTCGCTGACTCAGATATAAAATATGGGAGCGAGCTTGTGTGGGAGCTGGCTTGCCTGCGATAGCATCACCTCGGTATGCCTGTCAGACCGAGGTGTCTGCATCGCAGGCAAGCCAGCTCCCACATAAGCCAGCTCCCACAGTTGTCTGCATTCTGCCTTTAATTAATGCCCTTCAATCACCCTGCTGAATACTTCTTCAACAACCGCCAACCACAGGACTAGGGTGGCGTCAGGTTGCATAACAATAAAAACGCAGGATGCAGCAATGACCGCCATGACCCGCTGCCTGGACCGTCCTGGATTCATGCCACGGCTGTCCGCCCATCACCTGTTACGCCCGCAATTGACCGAGCCGTTGCTCGCAGCAACCGTGAGGGTGAAGTTGCTGTGCGCGCCGGGTGGCAGTGGCAAAAGCGCGTTACTGGCCGAGTGTGCCTTGCAGGCGCCCAAGGGTTGCCAGGTCTATTGGCTGCCACTCAATGGTGCGGCTTTGAGCCCCGATGAGTTGTGCCAACGCTTGGCGCACAACCTGGGGCTGGCGTTTGTCGATGAAGCTACCTTGTTGCTTGACCTCAGCCGCTGGCAGCCCACGGCGTGGTTGTTCCTGGATGATTACTGCCGCCTGCCCGCGCCCGAGCTGGATGCTTTGCTCGACCGCCTGCTCAGTGTCGCCAGCCCGGCGCTGACCTGGTGGCTGGGCGCGCGGCGGCGACCGGCATGCAACTGGCCGCGGTTGTTGCTCGACGATGAACTGTTGGTGTGCAGCGAGCTGAACTTCAGCCCGGCGCAAGTCCAGCAACTGCTCGGCGGCGGGCAAAGCTTCGACAGCGTGATGCAGTTCAGCGGCGGTTGGTGCGCCGGTGTACGCATTGCCTTGCTCGGTGATGGTCACCCGGACAAAACCTTGCTCGACTACCTGCAACACGAACTGCTGCGCACCTTGCCGGTCGAGTTGGCTGAGGCCTGGCGGGTATTGGCGCACCTGCCGCGCTTCAACCCGGGCCTGTGTGAGCACCTGTTCGGCGCTGGCGACGGCGCCCACTACCTGCGGGAGTTGCAGGCATTGGGCGCCTTTATCCAGCCCTGGGAAGACACCACCGATTGGCTGCAGGTCTTTGCGCCGCTCGCACGCTTGCTGCGCGATGAGCCCTGGCCGGCCAAGCGCGCCTGGCATCGGCGTGCCTGCCAATGGTTTACCGCCGAGTGCGATTGGCAAGCCGCGTTTGAACAGGCCTTGCTGGCCGAAGCGTTTGAGATGGCGGTGAGCCTGTTGCAACACTTCAGTTTTGAAGACTTGTTCCGTCAGCAGAATGCGCAGCTGTTGCTGCGTCTGCATGAGCAACATGGCGATGAATTGATGCTTGGCTCCGCACAACTGGTGGGGCTGGTGACGGCCGCATTGTTGTTCGCCGGGCGCTTTGAGCAAGCCGGTGTGTGCATCGACCAGCTTGCCCGGTTTGCACCACAGCCGACGGCGGCGAAACAGCGGCATTTACTGGCGCGCTGGCAGGCGCAATGGGGCTGGTTGTTGCACCTCAATGGAGATGCCGAGCGCTCCCGCGAGCATTTTCTGGAGGCTTTGCAAGCGTTGCCCGACAGCGCCTGGACTTCCCGGCTGATGTGCCTTTCGGGCCTGACCCAGCAAGCCTTGCTGCGCGGCGAGCTGGACGTGGGCCAAGCCTTGAACCGCGAAGCGCTGTGCCTGGCGCGTGCCCATGGTTCATTGGTGCTGGAAGCGCTGCTGGAACTGGATCATGCGCAATTGCTGGAGCAACGCGGTGCACCGTATCGGGCGCAAAGCCTGCTGGAAAATGTGCAGGCGATGCTGGCGCGCCAGCGCCTCAAGGCGGGGCCACTGGTAGGGCGCATCGCCCTGCGGCGCGGGCATCTGGCGTTGCGCCAAGGCCAGGACACGCTCGCCGGTGAATGTTTCGAGAGCGGTTTGAGCCTGTGCCTGCACAGTCAGGACAAGCGCGTGCTCTATGGGTTTCTCGGCCTGGCGTTGCTGGCGGCCAACCATGGCGATTACGCCCAGGCGTTTGCCCAGCTGCGCGAAGCGGAGCGCTTGATGCAGCAACGCCATGTGCCGGACTCGGTATACCGCGCGGTGCTGCTGTTGGTCAGTGGGCACTTCTGGTTGCAACAGGGCCGTGCCGAACTGACCGTGGAAGCAGTGCGCCGGGTGCTGCGCCACTTCCGTGGGCCACAGGCCCGGCAAGCACCGCCGGCTACGCTGGAACTGATTCCACGGCTGGAGTACTTGCTGGTGCTGGCCGAGGTGAAGCTGGGTGTGGCCGTTCAGCCCATGGAGCGCCTGTATGCCTTGCTCGACACCACCCAACAACGCGGCATGCTCTGCCTGGAAACCGAGCTGCACCTGGTGCTGGGAGAAGTGGCCTGGCAGTTGGGCGACTCAGCCGTGGCCCGGCGCGCCCTGCAAACCGGGCTGGAGCTGGCGCAACGCTGCCAGGTGCAGCAGGCGATTCGCGAGCTGCGTTTGCGTGCGCCGGGGCTATTGATTGAGCTGGGTCTGGAAACCCCGGCGGCGCCCAGTGGCGTGGTGGAAAACCCGCTGAGCCAACGCGAACTGGAAGTGCTGCAGCTGATCGCCCAAGGCAACTCCAACCTGGAAATCGCCGACCGGCTGTTTATCTCGCTGCACACCGTCAAGACTCACGCGCGGCGTATCCACAGCAAGCTCGGCGTGGAGCGACGCACCCAAGCGGTGGCCAAGGCCAAGACATTGGGCTTGATGGTCTAGGCGCAGAACGCCTGGCGGTATTCCCCGGGCGTGGCGCCCATGGCCTGGCGAAAACGGTGGGTAAAGTGGCTGGCGCTGGAGAAGCCACACCGCCACGCAATCTCGCCAAGGGGCAGGGCGCCGCCACGCAACAGGGCTTGCGCACGCGCCAGGCGACGTGCCAACAGGTACTGGTGGGGCGGCAGGCCGAAGCTTTGGCGGAACATTCGCGCAAAATGGTATTCCGACAGCGCGCACAGGCCGGCCAGTTGCCCGAGGCTGATCGGGTCTTCCAGGTGGTGGTCGATAAACTCCACCAACAGCCGCCGCTGATGCGCCGCCAACCCGCCCTTCAAACGCAGGCCATCGCGTGCGCCGACTTGGCTGAGCAAGGTGTGGCTGAGCATTTCATGGGCCAGACTGCTGGTCAGCAGGCGCTCGGCGGGCTCCTGCCAGTTGAGGGCGATCAGTTGGTGAAAGCGTTGGGCCTGGCTGGCGTCTTCGAGGAAGGTGCTTTCGCGCAGTTGCAGTTCCCGCGGTTCGCGATCGAGCAACGTGACGCAGCCGAGGGCAAATTGCTCGGGACTGAAATACACGTGGGCCAGGCGGATCTCACCGTTGATCACCCAAGCCGACTGGTGCTCGGCGGGCAGTATGCAGAGTTTATCCGGGCCGCCCTTGGTGCCAGGCTGATCGCGCCGAAACGTGCCGGTGCCGCCGCCGATGTAGCAGGACAAGGTGTGATGGGTCGGCGCCTGGTAGTCCTGCGAGTCGTGATGGTTGCTCCACAAGGCCGCAGACAAGCCGTCACCGAGCTCGGCGCAGGCTTCCAGGCGTGCGTTGGGCGAGCGGTTAAGGGCTTGAAAGACTTGCAGGGATTCCAGATCTGGCATGGTTGTGCTCTCCGACGCCTTGCATCCTACTCCCGCCGGCGATGGCTGTGATCCCTGCGCCCGACAAAAGCGCAAGAATGTGCAAGAGCGCCGGCCGGCTGCCAAGGGACACTGTGCCTCAATCGACGGAGCCCGCTATGAACCTTTTCCTGTATTTACTCACCGTGCTGATCTGGGGCACCACCTGGATCGCCCTCAAATGGCAATTGGGCGTCGTGGCGATTCCCGTGTCGATCGTCTACCGCTTCGGCCTGGCGGCGCTGGTGCTGTTTGCGCTGTTGCTGCTCAGCCGCAAGTTGCAGGTGATGAACCGGCGCGGGCATTTGATCTGCCTGGCGCAGGGGCTGTGCCTGTTCTGCGTCAACTTCATGTGCTTCCTGACCGCCAGCCAATGGATCCCGAGCGGTCTGGTGGCAGTGGTGTTTTCTACCGCCACGTTGTGGAACGCCCTCAATGCCCGGGTGTTTTTTGGCCAGCGCGTAGCACGTAACGTGTTGATGGGCGGCGCGCTGGGGTTGCTGGGGCTGGGCTTTCTTTTCTGGCCGGAACTGGCAGGGCATACCGCCAGCCCGCAGACCTTGCTCGGCCTGGGGTTGGCATTGTTGGGGACGATGTGTTTCTCGGCGGGCAATATGCTCTCGAGCCTGCAACAGAAGGCCGGGCTCAAGCCGCTGACCACCAATGCATGGGGCATGGCCTATGGCGCTTTGATGCTGGCGACTTACTGTGCGGTGCGCGGCATTCCTTTCGACATGGACTGGAGTGCGCGGTATATCGGCGCGCTCTGGTATTTGGTGATTCCGGGTTCGGTGATCGGCTTTACCGCCTACCTCACCCTGGTTGGGCGCATGGGGCCGGAGCGGGCGGCGTATTGCACGGTGCTGTTTCCGGTGGTGGCGCTGAACGTGTCGGCGTTTGCCGAGGGATACCAGTGGACCGCCCCGGCGCTGATGGGGCTGGTGTTGGTGATGTTGGGGAATGTGTTGGTGTTCAGAAAGCCTCGGTCGGTTCACCCAATCTTAAAGGCGAAGGCAATCTAATGTGGGAGCTGGCTTGCCTGGGCTATTTGAGGCCCAGGCGCTTGGCCATGCGGCCGAGGTTGGCGCGGTCCAGGCCGAGTTCGCGGGCGGTGCTGGCCCAGTTGTGCTGATGGCGTTCCAGGCAAGCGCTGATGATTTGGCGCTGGTAGTGCTCGGTGGCCTGGCGCAGGTCGCCGGTCGCGGCCAGCGGCGCTTGCAGCGGTGCTTCGATAGCCGGCGCGCTGACGTCCGGCAGGTCCAGGTCCTGGGCGCTCAGGCTCAGAATCTTCGGCCGCTCGCGGCAGTTACCCAGGGCTTTGAGCGCGCTGCGCCCGATCAAATGTTCCAGCTCCCGCACATTGCCTGGCCAGTTATAGGCCAGCAGCGCGGCCTGGGCGTCGCTGGTCAGGCGCAGGCTGCCCAGGCCCATGCGCGAACGGTTCTGCTCCAGGAAGTACCCCGCCAGCAGCAACACATCCCGCCCGCGCTCGCGCAGCGCCGGCACTTGCAGCGGGTACACGCTCAGGCGGTGGTAGAAGTCGGCGCGGTAGCTGCCATTGCGCACTTCTTCGGCGAGGTCGCGGTTGGTGGCGGCAATCAGGCGTACATCCACCTGGTGTTCCTTGTCCGAACCCAAGCGCTGCAACTGGCCGCTTTGCAGCACGCGCAGTAATTTGGCCTGCACGGTCAGCGACAACTCGCCCACTTCATCCAGGAATAGGGTGCCGCCATTGGCCAGCTCGAACTTGCCACGGCGTTCATTCAACGCGCCGGTAAAGGCGCCGCGCACGTGGCCGAACAGTTCGCTTTCCACCAGGGTTTCCGGGAGCGCGGCGCAGTTGAGGCTGATCATCGGCTTGTCCGCACGCGGGGACGCGGCGTGGATGGCTTGGGCGACCAGCTCCTTGCCGACCCCGGTTTCGCCGGTAATCAGCACGGTCAGGTCGCTGCCGCCCACCAGCTTGATCTCCTCGACCAGACGCTTGTGCGCCTTGCTCTGGCCGATCATTTCCTTGTGCTGTTGGCCGCTGGCCTGGCGGTAGATCTCGGCGCGCTGATGTTCGTCTTCGGCGCGTATTGCCAGGCGCTCGATGCGTTCGGCGACATTGACCGTGGCCGCCGCCAGGCTGGCAAAGGCTTGCAAAGCATCCAGCTCAACGCGTTCGAAACGCTCGGTGTCCAGCGCGTCGAGGGTCAGCAGGCCCCAGGGCTGGTCGTCGATAAACAGCGGGCAACCCATGCAGTCGTGCACTTCCAGGTGCCCGTGCAGGCCGTCGACCAAGCCGTCGTAGGGGTCGGGCAGTTCGCTGTCGCTGTCAAACCGGGTAGGGCCAGCGCTGCTCAGCAACACTTCAAAGCGCGGGTGTTCGCTGACCTTGAAGCGACGGCCAAGGGTATCGGCGCTCAAACCATCCACAGCCAGCGGCACCAGCCACTCACCGTCCAGGCGTAACAACGCGGCGGCATCGCACGGCAACAGTGCGCGCATGGCTTGCAACAGGCGTCGATAGCGCTCGCCCTCGGGCAGTTCGCGGGACAGGTCGGCGACCAGGGGCAGCAGGGTGGTGAGCAGCGATTGTGCAGTCATAATGACTCCTTGTAGTCCTTGTGACTATAAGGTGTAGGGAGTCATACTGACTACATTATATTTAAATTATTGAATTATAACGATTAATTAGTTGGCACGAATGATGAGTAGGTAAAGGTAATCAGTAAATAGACCCAGGAGTCTGCCATGCTTAGTGCCCAAGACCGTGCCATCGTCAAATCCACTGTGCCCCTGCTGGAGAGCGGCGGCGAGGCGCTGATCACGCATTTTTACCGCATGATGCTCAGCGAATACCCAGAAGTTCGCCCGCTGTTCAACCAGGCCCACCAGGCCAGCGGTGACCAGCCCCGTGCGCTGGCCAATGGCGTGCTGATGTATGCGCGGCACATCGATCAGCTGGACCAACTGGGTGACCTGGTGGCCAGGATCATCAACAAGCATGTGGCCTTGCAGATCCTGCCGGAACACTACCCGATTGTGGGCGCCTGCCTGCTGCGCGCCATCTCTGAAGTGCTCGGCAGCGAGATCGCCACACCTGAGGTGATGAATGCCTGGGGCGCGGCCTACGGCCAGTTGGCCGACATCCTGATTGGCGCCGAAGCGGCCATCTACGATGAAAAAGCCCAGGCGCCGGGCGGCTGGCGCGGTGCGCGGCCATTCCTGTTGGTCAAGCGTGTGGAGGAGAGCGACGAGATCATCTCCTTCTACTTTGCCCCTGTGGACAACGGCCCGATCCTGCAAGCCGCGCCGGGCCAGTACATCGGCATGAAGCTGGTGCTGGACGGCGAAGAAGTGCGCCGCAACTATTCCCTGTCGGCCCTGAGCGATGCGGGCCTGTACCGCATCAGCGTCAAACGCGAGGCCGGTGGGCGGGTGTCCAACTACCTGCATGACCAGATGCATGTCGGTGCAACCATCGACCTATTCCCGCCATCGGGTGAGTTCACGCTGGCGGCCAGCGATAAACCGCTGGTGCTGATCAGCGGCGGGGTAGGCATCACCCCCACATTGCCCATGCTTGAAGCGGCCCTGGCAACCGAGCGCCCGGTGCACTTTATCCACTGCGCCCGCAACGGCGGCGTGCATGCGTTCCGTGATTGGGTCGATGCCCTGGCGGCCAGGCACCCGCAGCTCAAACGCTTTTACTGCTATGCCGAGGACGACGGCGTGAGCCCTGCGGCGGACAAGGTGGGGCTGTTGAGCCAGGAGCAATTGGCGGCGTGGTTGCCCAAGGAGCGTGACCTGGATGCGTACTTCCTGGGGCCTAAAGGCTTTATGGCGGCGATCAAACGCCATCTGCAGGCGTTGGGTGTGCCGGAGCAGCAGGCGCGCTACGAGTTCTTCGGCCCGGCGGCGGCGCTGGAATAAGTACATCTACCCTCTCCACAACAAGCCCGGCTCCCACATTGGAATGCGATTCCCTGTGGGAGCCGGGCTTGCCCGCGATGGCGTCCGCTCAGCCACAACATTTATCCCGATTAATCCGCAGTTAACCCCTCTCTGTTTTAACCATGCTCTGTGTGTAAACTTGCCGGCATTGGCACAACGACAAAGGGAAAACGGGGATGAGTGACGAATTGCGTTTAGGCAGGGAGCGGCGCTTTCTGGTGTTGCTGGGCATCATCTGCCTGGCGCTGATTGGCGGTGCGCTGTATATGCAAGTGGTGTTGGGCGAGGCGCCGTGCCCGCTGTGTATCCTGCAGCGTTACGCTTTGCTGTTGATTGCGATCTTTGCCTTTATCGGCGCCGCCATGCGCCGCAAAGGTGCGGTGACTGTGTTTGAAGGGCTGGTAGTCCTCAGTGCCGTGGGCGGCGTCGCAGTTGCAGGCCACCACGTCTACACCCAGTTCTTCCCGGAGGTCAGTTGCGGCGTCGATGTGCTGCAGCCGATTGTCGATGAACTGCCACTGGCCAAGGTGTTCCCACTGGGCTTCCAGGTCGACGGCTTCTGCAGCACGCCGTACCCGCCCATCCTTGGCTTGTCCCTGGCGCAATGGGCGCTGGTGGCGTTCGTGCTGACGGTGATTCTGGTGCCGCTGGGCATCTATCGCAATCGCCAACGCCAGGCCTGAGTCTGCTCGCCAAAACGCCCCGGTCTTCCTTGAAGGAAGTCCGGGGCGTTTTTGGTTGTAGGGATTTGTGAAAGGGCCGTGACGAGGGGCAACAATAGGTGTGCGCAGCGTGCGACATGTTGTCACACGGACGTTGCCGCAGGACGTTTCTGACCCATCAAACCGCCGCCTGAATTTGCACCCGATGGCTAAATTGTGCTGTCAGTTCATCGTTTGGGCGATGCCGCGAATGTCACGCCGTGCGAGCCATTGGGTGATGTCCGAATGCCTTGTTTTATGGGGGCTTGGATCCGTTTTGCAAGCCCTTACAAGGTGTAAGGGAAGTGGCGTTCTGCCCAATAACACGGCAATTTTTGTGGTTTTTGTTGGGAATCGAACACGATAAGATCGCGAACCTTTGCAGGATTAGTGAAGGATTGTTGCTGTAATCGATAAAAATTATTTCTTTATAAGACATGGTTTATACATCGCTAGCTAACTACAATCGCCCGCACTGAATGTCCGGTGCTGTTCAATATTTGAGCACTGGAGCGGTCGAGGGGCAGATGGACGGCTCTGTGCGACCCCAAGGTTCCGGCAGCCTTTCAACTATCCGCACCAAATGGAATTGGTCTGTAACAAGGCCTTTAACCACGAAATCGAATAAGAACTCACCGCAGGTCCGTGAAACGTACAGTTATGGCGTGACGGGCAGGCTCTTATTCAATCGAAGAGAAATGCCAACCCTTGGCAGGGTGAAGTGTTGGCGATCAAAACCCAACTGCATTGCGCAAGCTGCTTTAGAGGTCGTGAGATGAGTAAAAACAGGTACCCCCGATTACTAGGCTTTTTGCCGCTGATTGGCATGCTGTTAATGCTGGGAGGCTGCAAGTGGACCTTGATGGACCCAAAAGGACAGATCGGTCTGGATCAACGAAACCTGATCATCACCGCTACCCTGCTGATGCTGCTGGTCGTGGTCCCTGTGATCATCATGACCTTCGCCTTCGCCTGGAAATACCGCGCGTCGAACACCAGCGCTACCTACGCGCCTAAGTGGTCGCACTCCACCAAGATCGAAATCGCCGTGTGGCTGGTGCCGGTCCTCATCATCATCGCCCTGGGTTACATCACCTATAAGTCGACCCACGAGCTGGACCCGTACCGTCCGCTGGAATCCAACGTCAAGCCGATCAATATCGAAGTGGTCGCGCTGGACTGGAAGTGGCTGTTCATCTACCCGGACCTGGGTATCGCCACGGTCAACGAGATCCAGTTCCCGGAGAACACTCCGCTTAATTTCCGGATCACCTCCGATGCCGTGATGAACTCGTTCTTCATCCCTGCACTGGGCGGCCAGATCTACGCGATGGCGGGCATGCAGACTCGCCTGCACCTGATCGCCAACGAAAAAGCTGAAATGGAAGGCATCTCCGCGAACTACAGCGGCGCTGGCTTCACCGGCATGAAATTCAAAGCGATCTCGACGAGCCAGGAAGACTTCAACGCCTGGGTAGCCGCAGTCAAGGCCGCACCTAAACAGCTTGATCAAGCTGAATACGACGCCCTGACCAAACCAAGCCAGAACAACCCAGTCGCTCTGTACTCCGCGTTTGAGCCGGACCTGTTTCAGAAAATCGTCGACAAGTACGAAGGTATGAAGCCAGGCAAGCCGGTCAAGCACGAGAAGAAAGAAGTGGCCGTGGTTGAAGGTTCTGACACGGGCTCGCATTCAACTGCTGGGGCAGAGGAGTAAACGATGTTTGGTAAATTAAGTTGGGATGCGGTCCCGTTCCACGAGCCGATCGTGATGGTGACCATCGCCATGATCGCGCTGGGTGGTCTGGCACTGTTTGCTGCAATCACGTATTTCAAGAAGTGGACCTACCTGTGGACCGAGTGGCTGACGTCTGTCGACCACAAGAAAATCGGTGTCATGTACGTCATCGTTGCCATGGTCATGCTGCTGCGTGGTTTTGCCGACGCCATCATGATGCGTACCCAGTTGGCCATGGCCACCGAGGGTTCGCCAGGCTACCTGCCGCCTGAACACTATGACCAGATCTTCACCGCTCACGGTGTGATCATGATCATCTTCATGGCGATGCCATTCTTCACCGGCTTGATGAACCTGGCCTTGCCGCTGCAGATCGGTGCGCGTGACGTTGCCTACCCGTTCCTGAACTCCCTGAGCTTCTGGCTGCTGGTTTCCGGCGTGGTGCTGATCAACCTGTCCCTGGGCGTCGGCGAATTCGCCAAGACCGGTTGGGTTGCGTATCCGCCGTTGTCGGGTATTCAGTACAGTCCGGGCGTGGGTGTGGACTACTACATCTGGGCGCTACAGTTATCAGGACTCGGGACGACACTGACGGGGGTCAACTTCCTGGCCACCGTCCTGAAAATGCGCGCCCCTGGCATGAAACTGATGGACATGCCGATCTTCACCTGGACCTGCACCTGGGCCAACGTCCTGATCGTGGCTTCGTTCCCGATCCTGGCCGCTACCATGGCGCTGCTGTCGCTTGACCGTTACCTGGATTTCCACATTTTCACCAATGAACTTGGTGGCAATCCAATGATGTACGTGAACCTGTTCTGGGCATGGGGTCACCCTGAGGTGTACATCCTGATCCTGCCAGCGTTCGGTATCTTCTCTGAAGTGATCTCGACCTTTACCGGCAAGCGCCTGTTCGGTCACCACTCGATGGTTTATGCATCGGGCGCAATCTCTGTACTGGGCTTCATGGTGTGGCTGCACCACTTCTTCACCATGGGTTCGGGGGCCAGCGTCAACGCCTTCTTCGGCCTGGCGACGATGTTGATTTCGATCCCGACGGGGGTGAAGCTATTCAACTGGCTATTCACCATCTACCACGGCCGTCTGCGTATCACCAGCCAGGTTCTGTGGACCCTGGGCTTCATGGTGACCTTCGCCATCGGCGGCATGACCGGCGTACTGCTGGCCATTCCGGGTGCTGACTTCGTACTGCACAACAGCCTGTTCGTGATCGCGCACTTCCACAACGTGATCATCGGTGGTGCTGTATTCGGCTACATCGCAGGTTTCAGCTTCTACTTCCCGAAAGCGTTCGGCTTCAAGCTGCACGAAGGTTGGGGCAAGGCTGCATTCTGGTTCTGGATCTCGGGCTTCTTCGTCGCGTTCATGCCGCTCTACGCGCTGGGCTTCATGGGCATGACCCGTCGTCTGAACGCCACTACCAACCCTGAGTGGGTGCCGTACCTGTACGTCGCCATGTTCGGTGCGTTGATGATTGCTGCCGGTATTGCCTGCCAGCTGATCCAGCTGTACGTGAGCATCCGTGACCGTAAGCAGAACGCTTGCGACTCCGGTGACCCATGGAATGGCCACACCCTGGAATGGTCGACCTCGTCGCCACCGCCGTTCTACAACTTCGCTGTGATCCCTACTGCGAACACCATTGATGCGTTCACCGAAGCCAAGGAAGACGGTACTGCGTACCAGCGTCCTAAGCACTACGAGCCGATCCACATGCCGAACAACACCGCCACTGGCGTGGTGATGGGCGCGCTGTTGACCGTGTTCGGTTTCGCGATGATCTGGCACATCTGGTGGCTGGCAATCGTGGGCCTGGTAGGCACTATCGGTTACTTCATCATTCACGCTGCCCGTGATGATCAAGGCTACATGGTGCCGGTCGAGACGATCGAACGCATCGAAGCCGAGCAGCACGCTCGCCTGGTAGCCGAGAAGAAAATCCCGGCCAACCGTGTAGAAACCTCGTTGGAACAGGCTTAAACCATGTCGAACTTAGTGACCAATGCTGGACACGCCCATGTCGATGACCATGGGCACGATGACCATCACCACGACTCGGGGCCAATGACCGTATTCGGTTTCTGGCTCTACCTGATGACCGACTGCATCTTGTTTGCGTCGATCTTCGCGGTGTACGCGGTACTGGTAAACAACGTAGCGGGTGGCCCGTCGGGCCACGACATCTTCGAACTGCCTTACGTGCTCGGCGAAACCGCCTTGCTGTTGTTCAGTTCGATCACCTACGGTTTCGCCATGTTGGCCTTCTACAAGGGCAACAAGAAAGGCGTACTGAGCTGGTTGGCACTGACCTTCCTGTTCGGCCTGGGCTTCATCGGCATGGAGATCAACGAGTTCCACCTGCTGATCTCCGAAGGCTACGGCCCGCACCGTTCCGGCTTCCTGTCCGCGTTCTTCACGCTGGTAGGCACCCACGGTCTGCACGTAACTGCCGGCCTGCTGTGGATGGCGGTGATGATGTATCAGGTCAATAAGCACGGCCTGACCAACACCAACAAGACTCGCCTGAGCTGCCTGAGCCTGTTCTGGCACTTCCTGGACGTGGTCTGGATCTGCGTATTCACCGTCGTTTACTTGATGGGGACTCTGTAATGGCTAATGCACACTCCCATGACCATGACAGCCATGATGCGAGCCACGGCAGCGTAAAGTCTTACGCTATCGGTTTCATCCTGTCGGTCATCCTGACCCTGATCCCGTTCGGCCTGGTGATGTACCCAACCTTGCCGAAGTCGATCACCTTGATGATCGTCCTGGCGTTCGCGGTGATTCAGGTTCTGGTTCACCTGGTGTACTTCCTGCACCTGGATCGCTCGAAAGAGCAGCGCGATAACGTGATTGCGTTCGTGTTCGCAGGTCTTGTGATCCTGCTGCTGGTTGGCCTGTCGATATGGATCATGTTCAGCATCCATACGTTCATGATGGCGAAGTGAGGTAAGACCCGATGTCGCTTAAGCACTTTATCCAAATCACCAAACCGGGGATCATTTTCGGTAACGTGCTTTCTGTGGCAGGCGGTTTCTTCCTGGCCTCCAAGGGGCATGTCGATCTGGCCATTTTCTTGGCTGCGATGATCGGCACGTCCCTGGTGGTAGCTTCCGGTTGTGTGTTCAACAACTGCATCGACCGTGACATCGACTTGAAGATGGAACGCACCAAGAATCGTGTGCTGGTGCAGGGCCTTATCTCCCTGAAACTGGCACTGATCTACGCGACCGTCCTGGGTGTTGCCGGTGTAGCCCTGTTGTACAAGGTGGCCAACCCGTTGGCGGCGCTGTTTGCCGTGATCGGTTTTGTTATCTACGTCGGCCTTTACAGCCTGTACCTCAAGCGCAAGTCGGTTCACGGCACGCTGGTGGGCAGTCTGTCGGGGGCGATGCCGCCGGTGATTGGTTATGTGGCTGTAACCAATAGCTTCGACATGGCTGCGCTGGTGCTGCTGGTGATGTTCAGCCTGTGGCAGATGCCGCACTCCTATGCCATCGCGATCTTCCGCTTCAATGACTACCTGGCTGCGTCGATTCCGGTTCTGCCGGTTAAGCGTGGCATTCAGGTGGCCAAGAAACACATCCTGCTCTACATCCTGGCCTTCCTCGTGGCGACCTTGATGTTGACCTTCAGTGGCTATGCCGGCATGAGCTACCTCGCCGTCGCCGCCGCCATGGGCATGTACTGGTTGTACATGGCCTGGACCGGCTACAAGGCGGTGGATGACACCGTCTGGGCGCGCAAGCTGTTCGTGTTCTCGATCTTCACCATCACCGCGCTCAGCGTGATGATGTCCCTGGATTTCCAAGTGCCGAAAGAGCTGTTGCTGACCTACGCACACTGAGTCACCGAGCAACAAAAAGCCCCGCCTTCGCAAGAAGCGCGGGGCTTTTTATTGAGTGGCCTTTAAACTATTCCCACATTCTACAAATGCAGGAAGCAACGTGATGACTAAAAAAGCCGTGATGGTATTCAGTGGCGGGCAGGACTCGACCACCTGCCTGATCCAGGCGCTGGGGCAGTATGACGAAGTGCACTGCATTACCTTCGATTATGGCCAGCGCCATGTGGCCGAAGTTGAAGTCGCGCAGAAGTTGGCCAAGCAGTTGGGCGCCACCGTTCACAAAGTGATGGACGTGTCGCTGCTCAACGAGCTGGCAATCAGCAGCCTGACCCGCGACAACATTCCGGTGCCGACCGTGAACAGCTCGGGCGAAAGCCTGCCGAGTACTTTTGTGCCGGGGCGCAATATTCTGTTTCTGACCCTGGCGGCGATCTACGCCTATCAGGTCAAAGCTGAAAGCGTGATTACCGGTGTCTGCGAGACCGACTTCTCGGGTTACCCCGATTGCCGCGATGACTTTGTCAAAGCGCTGAACACGGCGCTTGAACTGGGCATGGATTACAAGCTGCGCCTGGACACGCCGTTGATGTGGCTGAACAAGGCTGAGACCTGGGCTTTGGCAGATTACCACCAGCAACTGGACCTGGTTCAGCACCAGACCCTGACTTGCTACAACGGCATCATTGGCACCGGCTGCGGTAATTGCGATGCATGCAACCTGCGGGCTCGGGGCTTGAATGAGTATTTGCAGGACAAGGCGGGTGTGATGAGCAGCCTGAAGCAGAAGTTGCAACTGAGCTAGGGGTTAGGGACCGTACTCGGTCTACTGTGGGAGCTGGCTTGCCTGCGATAGCATCAACTGAATGTCACTGACATACCGAGTTGTCTGCATCGCAGGCAAGCCAGCTCCCACATTTAGAGCGCATTACATCAGGCTGCGCTACCGGTAATCCAGCGTTTGAACAACGCACGCGCGCCATAGGCCGGCAGGATATTAAAAAACGCAAAGCCGACTTTGATCGCGATCTGCACGTAGATCATGCTCAAGATGTCGCTGGTCTGCATCGCGCCATAGAACGCAATAAAGCAGAACAGGAAACTGTCGATAATCACCGCAAAGAACGTACTGAGGAAAATCCGCAGGTACAGGTATTTGGAGTTGGTCAGTTCCTTGATCTTGCACAGCAAGTAGGAGTTTATGTTCTCCGACACCAGGAACGAGACCGAGGACGCGACCAGTACCGAGGACACCTGAATGATCACATCGTTGTAAGGGCCATCGAGTTTCCAGCCGGGCAGCCCTGGCAGAAACGTCGAGCCGTAGAGCAGGATGATGATCATCGCGTTACTGGCGAACGCAAACAAAATGGCACGTCTGGCCAGCCGCAGGCCGAATTGCTCGTTGAGCAAATCCACGATCAAAAACGTCAGCGGGTACAGAAACGTGCCTGGCGTGACGATGATGCCCATCGACTCCAGGTAAATAGGCTTGGTCGCGGCAATGCTGGTGAAGATATAAAACGTGAACAGCAACAGGTTCAGGATGATGTAGATCATCCAGGAATTTTCGTTGCGGTCGTTGATATCGTAGGCCGTCAGCGTCCCTCCCTGTGAATAAAACTTCTTGTACATGTTCTTAACTTCCATTTTATTGAGGTTGTCCATGATTTCGCTGTTGATGACTTCACTCAGCTTCATCTTGATGACCTTGCCGGTGGCGATAACCATGATCACCGCCAGGCGCTTGTCATTCTCAAAGCCCAGCAGCTTGTATGTGCTGTTTTCGATGCCCGCTTCATACGTTGTCATTGAAGCGCTCCTCAATGATGTCGCCGATTACACACAGGCGCTCTGAGCCAGCGCAGGCTTCAAGGGTGATAAACATCTTTTGGATGGCCCGGTCGTACACCAGCTTTTCTTTGCCCAGCGTTGACGTGCCTTTTTGCACGATGAGCAAATCCCCCGGCTCGTTGATGCCGGGGATGCCACGTTCCAGGCGCACGCCGATCAGGTTGTAGGAAGAGCCGAAGTAGTAGGTCAGCGGATACAGCGTGGCCAATTCGCCAATGCGCTTGTCCAGGCTCTGGATAACCAGGCTTTCCTTGAGCACCGGCACGGCTGCCGGGTTCATGTTGCCCTGTGGGGAAACACTGCTCTCGATGATTTCCTTGGCTTCAAAATCGAGGGTCTCGATTTCATCGTAGGAGACGCCGAAGAAGTCCGAGATCTTGCGGACAGTGGACTGCTGCACGTTGACGACCTTGCCTTCCAGGATGTTGTAGATGGTGGTCCTGGTCAGGCCGGCGGCATTCGATAGCGACAGCTGCGTCTCGCCGCGGCTTTTGATCAAGTACTTGATGTTGCTCTTCAAGTGCTCGGTTTTTTCGCGTCTGTGTATCACGTGCTCACCACTTCCTTTTAGTCGTTAACGTCCGTTGTTTGCGCAACCACAGCAGGGAGCGCCCGTTCCGGGGGCGCTTGTGGTTTTGCGGCGGCGGGAGTGTTGCATGCGTCGGCCCTAACAATAAAGTCCGGATGCGCTGCGGGCGTGCTTTTGATGGGGCTGGAGTCTGGAAAATGAACATTTGATTTGGAAAATGTTTAATTTCCTGTTTAATTGATCCTCTCGGTTCAGGACGGACCGGCACGCAACGCCCAGGAAGGGACCCGCACTGATGGCATTCAATACCGTACCTCTGAAAGACCAGGCCGACCTGCTGCGTCGTGGCCTGGCGGATCTGCGCGCAGAAGACTTCGAACTCGCCAGCCTGCTGGATGCTGAAGTCACTCGCCAGCATCGCACCCTCTCAATGGTGGCTTCTTCCTGCGCGGTCAAGCCCCGCACTCTGGTGGCCTGCGCCTCTGCACTGGTCAACGTGAGCGCCGAAGGCACGCCCGGCAAACGCTATCGCACCGGCTGCGAAAATGTCGATTTAGTGGAATCCCTGGCCATCCGCAGGGCGCGGGAGTTGTTCGATGCACATTACGCCGGCGTGCAGCCTCATTCGGCGTCCAATGCCATATCCCAAGTGCTTTCGGCGCTGCTTGAGCCGGGCGATACGCTACTGGGCATGGCCCACGACCATGGCGGCGAACTCACCCATGGCAGCCCGGCGGTGTTTACCGGGGCCTATTACAAGGCTATCCGCTACGGCACCACCGTCGATGGCCTTATCGATTATGAGCAAGTGCGCAGCCTGGCCCTGGCCCATCGCCCACGCATCATTATTTGCGGTGCGGGTGCGTACTCAAGGGTGGTGGATTTTGAGCGGTTTCGCGCAATTGCCGACGAGGCGGGCGCCATCCTCTTGGCGGATATTTCCGCTATCGCCGGGTTGGTGGTGACGGGGCGCCACCCGAGCCCGATCAACGCCGCCCACGTCACCATCACCTGCACGCACAAGCAATTGGGCGGCCCACGGGGCGGGTTGATCCTGTGCGGCCGCGACGCCGAGGCCAAGGTGCCTGGCCTGCGGTCGACGTTCAGCCGTGTGCTGGACCAAGCCGTGTTCCCGCGTATGCAAGGGGCGCCGGCGGTGAATATGATCGCGGCAAAAGCGGCTGCCTTCGGGTACGCGAAGTCAGCAGAGTTTGATGCCTGTATGGGGCGTGGCCGTGCGCTTGCCGATGAGGTGGCCAGTGCGTTTGCGGCCCAGGGTTACGACGTGGTGGGCGGGCGCAGTGACAACCATACGGTACTGATCCGGTTGCCGGGCGCCATGACCGGCGCCATCGCCGAGGCGGCCCTTGAGTCTTGCGCCATTGTGGTGAGCAAGCACCGCGTACCAGGCGAGACACGCTCGAAGTTGGTCACCAGCGGTTTGTGTATTGGCACCGGCTGCATGGCGCAACGCGAACTCGACGCCGAGGGTTGCCGCCAGGTGATTGCGCTGGTGTGCCGGGTGTTGGAAAACGTCACCCCGCTGGGCGAACAGGACTATCGGCTTGAGCCTGAGGTGCGCGAGCAGGTGCGCACAGCGGTAGAGGCCCTGTGCATGAACTACCCGATCGCCGACTACCTGGAGGGTTGATCACGGCGCAGGTGGCTAAATCAGCCGAGCGCCTTCTCGTCATACTTCTTTGTACGAACCGTGAGAAACCATCACCCGTCTACAAGGAGTCGCGCCATGTTCAGCGTAAGTCGTCGGTCTCTTCTCGCCTTTGGCGCGGCCCTGCCGGTGCTGGGCCGCCTGGATTGGGCGGTCGCCAGCCAGCCAGCGGCTCCGGCGGACACGGTGCGGCTTAATTACAACGAAAGCCCCTACGGTCCCTCGGACTCCGCCCGCGAGGCGATGCAGCGTGGCATCGGCCTCTCCGGGCTGTACCCCTATGGTTACATGTATGGCTTGGCCGAACAGTTCGCCAAATCGCAGGGGCTTGTCGAAGAACAGGTCGCTGTATTTGCCGGCTCCATGGCCGCCCTGCGCTACGCGGTGCTGGCGTTTACCAGCCAGGCCCGTGGTCTGGTGATGGCCACGCCGTCCTATGAAGTACCGCGTCAGGCCGCCGAGTCATGGAAGGCGCCGGTGTACGAAGTGAGCCTCAATGCCGACCACGCCCATGACGTGCCGGCCATGCTTGCCGCCGACCCTCAGGCGGGCATGCTGTACCTGTGCAACCCCAACAACCCGACCGGCACCCTGACACCCACCGAAGCGATCTGCCAGGCGCTGGCGAACAAACCCAAAGGCTGCGTGCTGGTGGTGGACGAGGCCTACATCGACTTCTGCGATGCACAAAGCTGCGTGAGTTGGGTCAAGGACCACGACGATTTGCTGGTGCTGCGCACTTTCTCGAAAATCTACGGCATGGCCGGCGCGCGCCTGGGCTTGGCGGTAGGCCACCCAGCGTTGCTGGAACGCCTGGCAGTGTTTGGTGGCGACAATGTGCCGGCGGCGTCCACGTTACTCGGAGCCCGGGCAAGCCTGGACGACCTCAAGCTGGTGCCGCAACGCAAGGCGCTCAATGCCCAACTGCGTGACGAAACCGTGGCCTGGCTCAAGGCGCGGGGTTTTACCTGCACCGCGTCGCAAAGCAATTGCTTCATGATTAACGTGAAACAACCTGCAGAACAGGTGATCGAGAAGCTGGCTGCACAGGGCGTATTGGTCGGGCGGGTGTGGAAGGATTGGCCGCAGTGGGTGCGGGTGACGGTGGGCAACAAACAGGAGATGGCGCGGTTTCGCGAGGTGTTCGCGAGTCTTTAAAGCAACACAAAACCCATGTGGGAGCTGGCTTGCCTGCGATAGCAGCACCTCGGTCTATCAGGCAAACCGAGGTGATGCTATCGCAGGCAAGCCAGCTCCCACCTTTTGAGCAATGCGTTACTGCTGCTGCGCGATGCTGTACCCATCAAACGCCGTCTGCTGCTGCAGCGCAGTAATCACACTCTTGCGGCTCAACGGCTGCTCGGCGCCGGCGTTATCCACAAAGCTCTCGGTTTCAAGCTCAGCCTCATCACCTTCACCCACAAAGCTGAAGCCTAAAAACTCGAATGCCTCACGGTCAACGTTGAGCTTGGAGCGCGGCGTGCGCAGCGGCAGGGTGACGCTGATGCCATCCTTGCTGATCACAAACACTTCGGCTTCTTTCTTGGCCCGTGCAGCCTTGCCCTTACCGGCGCTTGGGTTGCTGATGGCCTGGTGAGACTGGTTCAGCACCTTGAGGGCCAGGCCGTAGACCAGCTCCTGGAACTCGGGGTCGTCCTTGAAACTGGAGAGGATGCGGCTGATCGAGAACTTACTGCTCAAATCTTCCAGGGCGATATTGTCGGCCGCCTCGGCATCCTTGAGTTGCTTGAGCTGGCCCATCAGGTCGTAGGCTTTGTCGTCGTCGAAGGCGTCATGGGCCTGACGGATGGCCACGCGCAGTTCGCGAATCTGGTCGCTTTCCTTGGAGGTGTGGAACGCGTCCAGCACCATCTCGCTGATGATCTTGGCCGCAGGCACATGCTGTGAAAGATTGATGGCGTTTTCGTATTCGGCCTTCGAGTGCAGGGCGACTACGGATTCTTCGGCGGCGTGTTCGGTGTAAGAATCAGGCATTGAAATTTCACTACTTCAGTAAACGGGGGACAAAAAAGCGTCGCGCATTTTCGGCGGCCACGCAGGTCAGGTCAAGGCAGCACACTGCCCTTATCGCGGCGCAAGGCGCTCAGCGCCCGCTGCAATCGATCGGCCCGCCCGCAGAACAGACCAACGGTAAACCCCGACACACCGCCTACGGCCAGCAACATCTCAGGCGTGCTCAACAGCAACGGATGCACGGCCTGCTGATAGCCGAAGTAGTATTTCACCGCAAAGAACAGCTGCGAGATCAACAGGGTTTTCCAGGTACCCGCCAGCACCAGCGTTTCGCCATTGGCATCGAGCCGGGCGCCGTCGGCGTTGAACAGCAACATCCCCAGCAGGCTGCCCGCGAGCGCACCCGCGACCCAGGCGCCGCTCGACAGGATCGAGGGCGCCAGCGACATCAGCGACCACACCACCAGCACCACCGGCAAAATCAGCAGCGAGCGGCGATTCTCACGCCCGCCCATGCAGGCCTTGATGCCGTAATAACAAATCCACAGGTAGATGGCGTACACCCACAGGGGCGTGCCTTGGAGGATATCGAGCATGGGTGCTTCCTTGCGGGGTTTGGTGGCGCTGATAGTCGTTGAGCCATCATCGTTTTGTCCATCGATTTGGCGCTGACCCACATCAACACCCTCCAGCGCAAAACCCGTTACAACACAGCGGCCTGATGAACCCATAAAAACAACCGCTGGCCTGCGCCGAGGGGACTACTCCACGCCAGGTTATTAAAGGATTTATGCGATGGCCTTTTCATTGTCCCGCCTGGCCTTGCTGGGGGCGACGCTGTGTCTTGCGCTACCTCTGCACGCCGCCCCAACCGAAATTGAACTGGGTAAATACGTGGCCCAACTGGGCGACTGCATCGCCTGCCATACCGCCAGGCAAGGCCAGGTGATGGCCGGTGGGCTGGAGCTGAGCACGCCGATGGGCACGATTTATTCGAGCAACATCACGCCGGACCGCGACACCGGTATCGGTAATTACAGCTTCGAGCAGTTCGACAAGGTGATGCGTGAAGGCGTGACGCCGGCGGGCATCAACCTTTACCCGGCGATGCCGTATCCGTCCTACGCGAAGATGAGCGCAGAGGACATGCGCGCCCTGTACGCCTACCTGATGCAAGGCATCGAGCCGGTGCGACAGGCCAACCTTGAGGCGGACATGGGCTTCCCGTTCAATCAGCGCTGGGGCCTGGCGCTGTGGAATGTTGCCTTTCTCGACAAGCAACCGTTCCAACCTGACCCGCAGCGTAGCGCGGTGCTCAACCGTGGTGCCTACCTGGTCCAGGGCCTGGGGCATTGCGGCTCGTGCCACACGCCACGGGGCATCGCCTTCCAGGAAAAAGCCATGAGCGATGCGGGCCGCAGCGGCCGGCATTACCTGGCCGGTGAAACCGTCGAGCACTGGCGCGCCCTGAGCCTGCGCAACCTGTGGACGGTGCCAGACACCGTGCAACTGCTCAAGACCGGGCAGAACCGCTTTGCCACGGTCGCTGGCAACATGGCCGATGTGATCCACCACAGCACCCAGCACTTCAGTGTTGACGACCTCACGGCCATCGCCAGTTACCTCAAATCCCTGCCGCCCGGTAAAGATGATCTGCCAATGCCAGCGGTCGCCCAAGCACCGGCCGCACCGCCAGCCGACCTGTTCACCAGCCGTGGCGGCCTGGGCTATATGCAGTTTTGCAGTGATTGCCACCGCAGTGACGGCGCTGGCGTAAAAGGCCTGTTTCCACCTTTGGCCGGTAACCCGAGCATTGCCTCGAACAACCCGACTTCGCTGTTGCATATCACCCTGACCGGCTGGGAAACCGCGCAAACCGCCGCCCACCCAAGGGTCTACACCATGCCCGGTTTCAGCCGACTGGCCGATCAGGAAATCGCCGAAATTCTCACTTTCGTACGCACCCGTTGGGGCAACGAAGGCACGCCAATCAATGCGGGCCAAGTGAAGAAACTGCGTGACCAACTCAACCCTGACACCACCGATTCGTCAGCCTTCGAAACCCCAAGGCTGGCGAATTTGCTCGCCGCACCCAACGCCGACCAGGTTATTCGCGGCATGCGCCTGCACCTGCAAACCAAGGCGCTGCTGCCGGATAACGTCGGCAATTCGCTCAACTGCGCTAGTTGCCATCTCAACGCCGGCACCGTGGCGGATGGTTCGCCGTTTGTGGGTGTGTCGGCGTTCTTCCCCAGTTACGCGCCGCGTGCGGGCAAGGTGGTGACGCTGGAGGAGCGCATCAATGGCTGTTTCCGCCGTTCCATGAACGGCAAGCCGCTGGCGCCGCAGTCGGCGGATATGCAGGCGATGGTCGCCTACTTTGACTGGATGAAAAACAACACCCGCCCTGAAGATAAAGTCGCCGGGCGTGGCGTGGGCAAGATCGACCCGGCGATCAAGCCGGACCTGGACAACGGCAAGCAGGTGTATGCCAAGCAATGCGCGGTGTGCCATGGCGATAACGGCCAAGGCCTGGCGCGTGCCGACGGCGAGCTGGTGTACCCGCCATTGTGGGGCGAGCAGTCGTTCAACATCGGCGCCGGTATGGCACGGCCTTACACCGCGGCGGCGTTTGTGAAACGCAACATGCCGATCGGCTTCCACGAAAAATTCCCGCTGGGGCAGGGCGGTTTGTCGGACCAGGAAGCGGTGGATGTGGCGGCGTATTTCTCTGGCCAACCGCGCCCGGATTTTCCGGACAAGGTCAGAGACTGGCCCAACGGCGGCAAGCCCGTGGATGCGCGCTACTAGTTCAACTGCTTAAGGCAGGTCTCGAGAATATCCAGGCCTTGCTCCAGCACCGCAGGCTCGGTGGTCAGCGGTGCCAGCAGGCGGATGATATGCCGCGATTTGCCGCTGGGCATCAGCAGCAAGCCGGCATCGCGTGCCAGGCTGAGCAGTTGGGTCAGTTGCTGGGGAGCGGGCGTGCCGTCGGCATGGGCCAGCTCGATGCCGCGCATGGCACCCACGCCGGTCAGGCGGCCCAGATAGGGCGACAGCTGTTGCTCGCGCCAGGCGGCATAACGGCGAACGATGGCGGCTTCCTGCTGTGACCCCCAGGTTTTCAATTGCGCGTCGGTCATCGCATCCAATGTTGCCAAAGCAGCCGCGCAGGCAATTGGGTTTCCGGAATAGGTGCCACCGAGGCCGCCTTTGGGCAAGTTGTCGAGCAGCGCCTTGCGCCCGACCACCGCGCCCAATGGCACGCCACCGGCGATGCTTTTGCCGAGCAGGATCAGATCCGGCTCGATGCCCAGGCGCGAGAACGCAAAACGCTGGCCGGTACGCCCGAAGCCGGACTGGATTTCATCGGCAATCAGCAGGATGTTTTTATCATCACAGAAGCGGCGCAGGGCCTGGGCGAACTCGATGTCCAGGGCCAGAAAGCCGCCTTCGCCCTGCACCGGCTCGATGATGAAACAGGCCACATCGTTGACGTCGATTTCCACACTGAACAGACGGTCCATGGCCTTCAGGGCTTCGGCGCAGGTCACACCGTTATCGGCGCTGGGGTAGGGCAGGTGATACACCGGGCCGGGTAGTACGCCGACCTTTTGCTTGTAGGGCGCCACCTTGCCATTCAGGTTAAGCGTGGCCAGGGTGCGGCCGTGGAAGGCGCCGTCAAAGGCGATCACCGCCGTGCGGCCGGTGGCGCCGCGCACGATTTTCAAGGCGTTTTCCGCCGCTTCCGCGCCGCTGTTGGTGAGCATGCCGCTTACCGCGTAATCCACCGGGATAAACGCACAAAGGCGATCCATCAGCTCGATGTAGGGCGCATGCGGCGCGGCGTTGAAGGCATAGTGGGTGAGCCGGGTGGCTTGTTCGCGAATCGCTTCCACCACGCCTGGGTGACAGTGCCCGAGGTTGAGCACGCCAATGCCACCGACAAAATCGATATAGCGCTTGCCCGTGGTGTCCCAGACTTCGGCATTTTTACCGTGACTGAGGCTGATGGGGTGAACGATGGAAATCGACTGGCTGATGCTTTCGCGGCTCATGAATCGGGGACTCGGCAGTGGCGGGCGTGTATTTATCTAAGCCGCGCGCCCGGCTTTGCCGCAAACGAAATAAAGTCGCCGGGTCATTCCAAATCGGAAGGAGCTGTTGCCTAAAGGTCGTTTGTGGCCGCGCTGCAAACCTGACAATACTGCCGGGCAACCTCAGAAACCGGCGCGGGCAGTGCGGCGCCGAATAATAAAAGACTCACAGGGAGTGCCTCGCATGAACCACCTCAAAACCCTCATCGCGGCCACGGCCGTGGCGCTTGCCGGCAGTGCCCACGCGGGCGTGACCCTGGACGCGATCCAGAAAAAAGGCTTTATCCAGTGTGGCGTCAGCGACGGCCTGCCGGGCTTTGGCGTGCCGGACAGCCAGGGCAAGATGACCGGCCTCGATGTGGACGTGTGCCACGCTGTTGCCGCCGCCGTGTTCGGCGATGCCTCAAAAGTGAAGTTCACCCAGTTGACCGCCAAGGAGCGATTCACCGCGTTGCAATCGGGCGAAATCGACCTGATCTCCCGCAACACCACCTGGACCAGCTCCCGCGATTCCGGCATGGGCCTGGTGTTTACCGGCGTGACCTATTACGACGGCATCGGCTTTCTGGTCAACAACAAGTTGGGCGTGACCGCCGCCAAGCAACTCGATGGCGCGACCGTCTGCATCCAGGCCGGCACCACCACCGAACTCAACGTTTCCGATTATTTTCGTACCCACGGCATGAAGTACACGCCGATCACCTTCGACACCGCCGACGAGAGCGCCAAGGGCCTGGAAGCCGGGCGTTGCGACGTGCTCACCACCGACCAGTCGGGCCTGTATGCCCAGCGCATCAAGATGGCCCACCCGGATGAGTTCGTGGTGCTGCCCGAGGTGATCTCCAAAGAGCCGTTGGGGCCGCTGGTGCGCAAGGGCGACGATGAGTGGTTCAGCATCGTCAAGTGGACCCTGTTTGCCATGCTCAATGCCGAAGAAATGGGCATCACCTCGCAGAATGTCGAGGCGCAGGCCAAGTCCACTCAGAACCCCGACGTTGCGCGGCTGCTCGGGGCCGACGGCGATTACGGCAAAGACCTGAAGCTGCGCAAGGATTGGGTGGTGCAGATCGTCAAGCAAGTGGGCAACTACGACGAAGTGTTCGAACGCAATATCGGCCAGGGCAGCGTGCTGAAGATCAAGCGCGGGCTCAATGCGTTGTGGAGCAATGGCGGCATCCAGTACGCACCGCCGGTGCGTTGACTCAGCACTACGATAGGTGGGAGCAGGCACGCCAGCTCCCACATCATTCCGAGACCGCATCCTTGCCCGCCGCTTTGGACCGGTACAGTGCTTGATCGGCACGTGCCATCAAGGCGGCGGGCGTTTCGCCCATTCGCCGCTCCACCACGCCCAGGCTCAGGGTGACTTTGAAGTCGCCCACGGCGGGCATCTCGGCGATGGCCTGACGGATACGTTCGGCCAATTGCCTGGCGGTGTCCAAGCTGCTTTTGGGCAGGATCACCATAAACTCATCGCCACCCCATCGTGCGAGCAAGTCACCTTGGCGCATACAGGTTTCCAGGCTGTCTACCACGCTCACCAGGGTCTGGTCGCCGACGCCATGACCATGTTTGTCGTTGATCGGCTTGAAGTCGTCGATATCCATGGCCACCAAGGCCAGCGGTACGCGGAAGCGCTCGGCACGGTCGCACTCCTCCAGCAACACCTTTTCCAGGCGATAACGGTTGGCGATGCGTGTCAGGGCATCCTGTTCGGCCAGGGAGCGGTTCTCGTCCAACTGCATTTGCAGTTGCTGATTGACCCGTGACAACTCAAGGGTGCGTTCGGCCACCAGCGCTTCCAGCGACTGGTTGCGCTTTTGCAGCTGTTCGATGGAGATTTTGCGTGTATGGATATCGCGGTGTGCGCCGACCATGCGTGCCACTGAATTGTCGGGGTTACGGGCAATGACGTAGCCACGGTCCTCGATCCACAAGTAAGTGCCGTCAGCCTTGCGGCAACGATACTCGGCCTGGTAATGGGGCGCGCGTTGGCTGATGTAGTCATCAAATACGGCCATGACGCGTGGATAATCTTCGGAGTGGATCACGTTCTCCCAGGTGAACACGCTGTTCTCCAGGGAGTGGCGGGGGTAGCCAAGCATCATGTACCAGCCGGGGCTGCGGTACACGAAACCCGTGTTGGCATTCCAGTCCCAGATGCCGTCGCTGACCAGTTCCATCACCGCATGCAACATGTCGGCGTTGAGTTCGGAAAAGTTATTGCGCAGCGGTTTATTGCCGGATGTCTCGTTCATCTGTGCACTTCCCTGCCTGTGCTGGCTTCCAAGGCCAGTCTTCATTGACGCCGGTACACCGTGGCTGAGGTTACTCTACATCGCGGCTTGCGCGCTTTGAATAGGATGAGTGTGCTGCTTTAGTGGTGTGGCGATAGGCCATTAATCAGCAGGTGGGGCGACATACGTTGTGCTCGCCTGGCACGAGCTTTCACGCCCTGGCGGGCCTTGCTTGCGTGTTCGGTACCAGGCGTACTTCGACATGTTGATCCAAAGCCCTTGCCGCACTGGCCAGGGTGGACAGCGTCATGCCCGCGTCGTTTTGGTCCAGCGCTCGATCGACGGCGGTGCGGCTGGTATGCATACGTTCGGCCAGCGCTTTCTTGCTGACCTTCTGCACCTTCATCGCCTCTGCCAATTGCCAGGCAATAACACGCTTCAACGCTCCGGCAGAGACTTCTTCTATGAGCCCATCATCGCTGAGAAAATCATCAAAGTTGGAGCCGATATGCTTATTCATGGAATGTTCCTCAGAGCTTGTTTTTGCGATGCCTGGCGGTGTTCAGGTCGACTGAAGGCGTTTTCTGACTCTTTTTAATAAAGCCGTGCAGCAAAATCATCTGGCTGGCGACCAAGGTAAAAATGACGCGTGCAGCATTTTCACCAAGATCGGTTCGGACCTCCCAAAGGCGATGCTCCAGCTTCCTAACCAACGGCATCCCTTGCGGCCATCCGAGTTGGACCGATTTTATGTCAGTGCCTATAAGCTTTTTTGATTCCCTGGGCAGTTCCATCAGCCATTCACGCACGGGCTCGTTGCCAGCCTCGGTTCGGTAAAATGCGACGTTCAACACGAGAGGTAGGTCGTTCACAGAGAGTGCACCAAAATAGGTTCATAAGGCAATCAGCGATTGAAGGGTCTTTTCGCGAAGATTGGTCAGAGCCTGGCACTTATTTTGTGAGTGGCTGAGGTTGAAGCGTTTCAAAAAAAATCAGTAAAAATAAAGAGTTGTGAGTTTTCTGAATGGTATGTGCGAGATTGGTTTGCCAGGCGTAAGAAAACTCACTTCGGCGCCACCATGCGCGTTCGCGGCTTGCCATCCGCGTTGTGCTGGTAAATCCCCTCCGGCTGGCCCTGCGCATTGAAAAACACTTGGCCGATGCCCGCCGAATTCCACAGCCGTTCACCCGCCTCGGCGTGTTCCGGGATATGCGGCACTACCTGCATGGTGCGCCGGCGCGTGAAACCGTTGAGGGGCGAGCGCGGTGAGTAGAGCCAGCGGTTGAGGCGGTCGAACCATTCCAGCAAACGCGCCGGGAACTGGTTCTTGATGCCGCTGCTGGTGATCTGCCAGATTTTTGGGCCGGCGCTGCGGTGGCGGATCAGCACTTCATAGACGAACGAGTAGTGCACATCGCCCGACAGGATCACGTAGTTACCTGGCGTGCGCGAGTGGCGAAAGATATTCAGGATCACCTGGGCGGCGCCGCGATGGGCCATCCAGTTTTCCGCGTCTACCAGCAGTGGGTAGCCACACCAGCTGAAGACCTTCTGCACCGTCTCGATCAGCTTGACGCCGAAGATCGGCGCGGGCGACACGATGATGGCCGACGGGTGGTCCAGCAGAGCCTGCTGCAGTTCGCTCAACGCTTCCCAGTCCAGCAGGCCGGAAGGTTGCTTGAGCGCAAACTCACTGCGCCAGCGCCGGGTGCGAGTGTCGAGCACCACCAGTGCGGGCGTGGTGGGCAGCACGTAATGCCAGTGCTGGAATTTCAGCAGGGTTTGCACTAATTCATCGTGGGCACTGGCGTGCAAGTGGTTGTCTTGAACGTTGGCGGTCAGCGCCTGGGTGTGTTCCAACAGTTTGCCAAACACATCCGGCTGGTTGCCCCAGCCCTGGCACAGCATATAAGCGAGCAGGGCATTGCCGATGATGCGCTTGGAGAATGGATGGCCGTAGGCGGTGGCCTCCCATTGCGCGCTGAGGTTCCAGTCGTCGGTGATGTCGTGATCGTCAAAAATCATCAGCGTCGACAGGTGCGCGAAGACCCGCGCAACGCCGGGCAGGCCGTCACGGAACCGATCGACCTGGACTTGTTCGTGGTCGTAGCGCAGGTGTTCCGGCGTGCTTAATGATGGCGGCTGTGGCGTGATCAACGTCCAGGGCGTGGGCGACCACACCAACAGGTACATCGCCAGTACTTCGGCAAAGGTCACCAGGTGGTTGTCGGCGGTGCTGCTGGTAAAGATCGGTTTTTTCACACCGCCGAAAAACCGTTCGCGCAGGGTCTCGTTGCTGTCCAGTGCGGGCAGCAGATCCGCGCGGTGGTAATAGCTGGCGCGATGCCCGTAGAGGCTGGCGCTGTCATCCACCACGGCGCCTTCCAGGTATTCGTCGAACAACGCCAGGCGTGCGATAAGCGCATGAATCGCGCGCAGCATGGGGCCGGCCACATCATCGGCGTAGACCTGGTCACCGCTCATCATCAGCAGCGCCGGGCGCTCGGCCGGTGTGCGCGCGTCAGCCAGCAGGCGGTCGACGCACAGCAAACCGTCATCGGCGTGGTGATGGGGTTTGCGGCAGGAACCATGCACCAACTGGTGGATGCGGCTATGCACTAAGAAATTCGCCGATGGAGCATCGGCATACAGCAGGTGCGGCGCCCATTGCGCAATGCCACAGCCGTCGACCAGCAGGTCGTAGTCGATGCTCACGTCCAGCGGCAGGGCTTCGCTCAGGGAAACGTCGATCAGGTGGATAAAGGCGTGGCGCCCAACGGGCACGACTTGGCACTGCTGGGTGTCCAGATCGATCGTCAGCGTTTGGCCTTGAGGCACTTGCAGCTTTAAGCACAATGGCAGGACACGGCTGCCCACCAGCCAGATCACCAGACGCTGGGGTTCCAGGCGCCTGAGCAGTGGGCCGGCAATGACGGCGGGCAGTGTGTCGGATGGCGGCATGAAGCAAGCAGCTCATACAAGGTAGGACTTAAAAGGGTAACGCAGAGGATGTCAGCGTTTTGTTAAAGGCGTGCCGCAGATACCTTGCAGCCGATTACCCTTGTTGTGTTAGAGCAGATGGCCTTGTCCCAGGGATTCCAGGGACGTTCGATAAGGCTTGGGCTTGGGCGGTGCGTTTTGCATCATGGGGTTACTGTCAGGACGTGAGGGCTTTTCAGCGGACCGGGTGGCGATTTCAGCCATTTGGTTGGCCAGTTGGAAAGCTATGTTGAACTGAAAGCCGGGCAGCATGTGGACGATACTCATGGGAAAAACCTCTTGCTCAATTGGAGGGATGTTCTCGCATCAATACTCCCTTTGACTGCGCACCCACTCAGTGGCGCTGGCCGGGTTAACGTTCCCGGCCATGGGTTTCTGCATGTTTAATATCCGTAGGACTGAATGCGTTTCAGACAGACTTGGGTACCGTAAACCTGAACTCACTGCCACGCCCCAACTCACTCTCAGCCTCAATCCGCCCGCCGTGGGCCTGCACGATACCTTGGGTGATATACAGCCCCAAGCCGCTGCCGGTGGGGTTGTTTTCGGTCTGGGTCCAGTAGCGATCAAACACATGGGGCAACTGCTCAGGCGCAATGCCTTCGCCGGAGTCGCGCACCGAAAACACGATATCTTCACCATTGCTCATGGCGCTGATGCCGATATTGCCCTGGCGCGGGGTGAACTTGATGGCATTGCCGATCAGGTTCGACAGCACCTGGAACAGGCGCTCCGGGTCGGCATGGATCAGCAGGCCGGGCTCGGCGTTGAACGACAAGTCGATGCCTTTCTCCATCGCCAACGGTGCGAGCAGCGAATAGGCCTCTTCGAACATCTGGCTGACGTCCAACGACACCGGCTTGACCACATAACGCCCGGCCTCGATTTTCGAGGTGTCGAGCAGGTCTTCCAGCAGCACATTCATACGCCCGGCGGCCTGTTGCATGGTGTCGATGGCCGAGGAAATTCGCCGTGAGGTATGTGGGCCGTCGGAGCTGAAGGCTTTCTGCATCATGCCGCAGAGCATCGAGATGACCGTCATCGGGTTGCGCAGGTCGTGGGACACCACCGCCACCAGTTCATCACGGGCGCGCACGGCTTGCTGCTCGCGCAACACTTGGCGGGCCAGGTCATTTTCCAGGGCGGAACGGCGCAGGTCGTTGGCGGCAAACCGGTCGCCGTGGCTCCACTTGGTGGAGATACCGGCCATCTCGACTTTCCAGATTTCAAACGAGGTGCGTGGGCGCAGGCGCAAACCGGCGTCGGAGGTTTCCAGGTTCAGCGGCTTGTTCGGGTCACCGCTCCAGTTGATGTTCTCTTTGACGTCCGGGCGAAACCACATCACGCCGTTATCCACAGGCTTGGGCAGGCTCATGGCCAGAACGCCACTGGCCACTTGCTGGAACTCGGCGGCAGGCGGGTATACCGAGGCCAGGTTGTGACTGGAAAACACCGGCTCGTCGCTTTCTTGCAGCCATTTGTGCAGCGCACGGATCTGCGCAGGCTCGGGGCAATTGCCGTAACGGTGCAGTTGTTTGTCTTCGATGATCGCCACGCCGCCCGACAGGGTCAGGTCCATCAGCACCTGCGGCTGCTGGGCCAGGCCATCGAAGACGTTTTGCTCCGAGGCTTTCATCGCGCGGTCCAGCAATGCCAGGGCTTCGACTTTTTCTTCGCGCTGGCGGCTCAAGTCCAGGGCTTCCATGGCGCTGATCTGCAGCGACAGCACCTGGCCGATGGTCTGGCAAGCAACACGCAGGTCGTTGGGCACCAGCAAGGGCTCGCGGTTGCCGCAACTGATCAAGCCCCATAGCTTGTCGCCGGCCATCAACGAGATGCTCATGGACGACAGCACGCCCATGTTCTGCATGTATTGGCAGTGAATCGGCGACACGCTGCGCAAGGTGGCAAAGCTCAAGTCCAGCGGCTGGTCAGTGCCCGGACGCAGCTTGGGCAGCAGCGGCACCGGCTCGTAGGCAGCATTCGGGATGATGCGCAGCCAGTTGGTGCGGTACAGCTCGCGGGCCTGCTCGGGAATGTCGGACGCGGGGAAGAACAGCCCGTTGAACAGCTCCATGGACGGCGCCGACGCTTCGGCAATTACCTGGCCGTGGCCTTCTTCTTCGAAGCGATAGATCAGCACCCGGTCGTAACCGGTCATGGCCTGGATTTCAGTCACGCTGATCTCGTACAGCGCTTGCAGGGTTTTCGCCGACTGCAAGCGTTGCAGCATCTTGCCCAGGTCACTGGTGCGACCATTCAGGGCGCGAGGTTTGAAATCTTCAAGGCGCGGCTCAAATTCCAGCACCAGCACGTTTTGATGGCGATGCAGCAAGCCTTCAAATGGCGCACCATTGAGCGTGACATGCAGCGCCGGCGCGTCGAGAAACGCGTTGTTTTCGGCGATCGATTGCACGGCTTGGGCAGGTTCAACGCCAATTAACTGGTGCAGCGGTTGGCCCAACAGCGCTTCGGGTGCGTGGCCGAACAGGCTGGCCACGTTGGCGCTGACCTGAGTGATGCGCAGCTCAGGCTCCGACAACGTCAACAGCACACCGTGGGGCTGGATCGCGCCCGGGAAGCGAATCGGTTCGTCGGCACAGTTGGCAAGCAGCTCTTCAAAATCGTCGGGTTTCATAGCAGTACCTCCTGGCGGGCGAGCCAATGCTCGAAGCCACTGAATGTGGAGCGGGCCGCATCGACCGCGCGCTGTTTTGCGTCAGCATCCAGCGGCAGGCGGCCCAGGTAATCGAGAAAGTCTTTCCAGCGTCGACCGGTTTCGGCGCCGTATACATCAAGGAACGCTCCGCCGTTATCGGCGTGTATGTCCAGGCGCCGGGCCATTTCCCGGCGCAGCACTTGGCCGCCCAGGGTGGCGCCTTCCAGTACATACAGGGCACCGAGGCAGGCCGCGGGGGTGTCGAAGGTCGGGTGTTCGGTGCAGCGGGGCAAGGCGTTGATGGCGTAATCATTCAAGCCAAGGGCGCGTAAGTCGCCCAGCAGTGTGGGGGTTTTCACACGCAGTACAGCGTCATACCCGTCGGGGATCAAGCCACTGGCGTACAGCGCTGCTTCCATCGGCCCATAAAACCCGTAGTACGCCTGGAGCAAGCGCCGATACCCGCCAGCATCCAACTGATCGGAGAAAAACGGCAAGCGCTTTTCCAACGCCACATGCAGCAAACCCGTGCCTGTGCGCAACGCTTCCAGCAATGAGGGCACACTAATGTCATGGGCCTGTGAATGCATTCAATAAGCTCGAACTGTGGGCCTTAAGGCCATGAATGACGCGTGAAATGGGCGACGATTCTACACAAGTCATTGCCGTCAACTGTACGCACAAGGCGAAAAGCCTGACCGGCGGATCAGAAAAGTCGCTCCTTGCGTAATAAATGACCACAGGGCACTGCAGCAAGTTCGGTTTAAGTGATGTCGCGACGCTATTAGTGCATGGAGGCGCCTTGCTGGGTCAGTGCGGTTTGCACGCACTCAACCAAGTGCTCTGCACTCCAGGGCTTGGGTAAAAAACGTACAGAGCCGCCGAGTTGCGCCGCCAGCTTGGTATTGCCCGAGGTCAGCACCACCGGCACCGACGGCCAGCGATGCGCGACCACTTTGCTCAAGTCATAGCCATTGAGTAACCCCGGCATCTGGATATCGCTGACGATCAGGTCTACCGGATCATCGCCGCGTTCCAGGTAAATCATGCCTTCATCCGCCGAAGGAAACGACGTCACATGAGCCCCGAAGTCCTCCAATACATCCACCATTAACGCACGAATGATTTCGTCGTCTTCCAATACCAAAATCGATGGCTGAGCCATGATCCTTACTCCACCATCAGGGTTCAGTAGGGTGGAGTAGGCGCTGGCTGAATAGGTTCGATTGGATGTTTTTTAAACGATGGGTGGTCGTTTTAGAGCGGTCGCGTGGGGTTGTCCGCAGCGGCACGGCAAGGTGGATACAGGCATAATTGGCGCACCGTTGCCTGCTGTGGAGACTTGCATGAAGTACACCTTACTGACCCTCGCCCTGATCCTCAACACCGCCCCGGCCTTGGCGGCCGGCGATGCCGAGGCGGGCGGCAAACTGTTCAGTAAAACCTGCGGCGGCTGCCACAGCATCGGTGAAGGCGCACGCGGTGGCTTCGGGCCTGAGCTTAACGGCATCATCGGTCGACCTGCCGGCACCACCACGGACTATCAGTACTCCGACGCAATGAAAAACTCCGGCGTGGTCTGGACCCGCGACAAACTCGCGGCCTATATCGAAGCGCCGAAGAAGGTGGTGAGCGGTACGCGCATGATCTTCTGGGGTATCAGCGACCCGGAAAAAATCGAAAACATCTTGGCCTACCTGGAAACCTTCCAACCCAAGTAATCATTCGCGTACGTTCCTGAACAGCATCAACCGCGCACTTTCATGCAGCCCACGGGTCAGCCCCTGCAGGCGCTGAAACTCTTCGGGATGCTGCTCGGCTACATCTTCGCGCGGTGTTTGCGAAGCCAGGTCGTGCAGGGTTGGTGAGCCGCCGTCGTGCTGCATCTGCAACAGGAAGTGCTGGGTTACACCGCCGATAATCGGGAAGGTGCCTTCGTGCAGCACCAGTGGCACCACACGTTCGCCTTCCGGCGCCGGCTGCTGGATATCGCGGCCCATCGCGCCGTTGCGAAACGGCACGCCCGCCATGCCGGCCACGGTTGGCAGTAAGTCCGCCAACCCCACGGCCTCGTCAATAACGCGTGGCTCAAGCCCCGGCGCGTGGATCAGCAGTGGCACGTTGTTGCTTTCCAGGCCCAGTTGCTCAAAAGCTGGCGCCATGTGCGGGATCTGGCTGATGCGTGTGTTGTGGTCGCCGAAGAACACAAAAATGCTGTTGTCGTACCAGCCACCGGCCTTGGCGATGTCCATCAGGCGGCCGATGTTGTAATCCAGCAGGCGCACTGCGTTGTATTGCTCGACACTGCGCGAACCGGCAGCCTGGACTTGTTCCAGAGTTACGTTGTTGAGTTGGAAACCATCATTTTGCTTGGGAATGGTGAACGGCCGATGGTTGCCGGAAGTTTGCAGGTAGGCAAAGAACGGCTGGCCGTTGGGCACGGCGCGCAGCAGTTGGTCGCCTTCCTTGAACAGGTCCAGGTCAGAGATGCCCCACACGTCCACGCGGGGCGAACGCCAGTGGCTTTCGTCAAACAGCTGCACGCCGTCGATGCTCTGGCGGATCAGCGCGTTGATATTCGCCCAGCCAGCGTTGCCGCCGATCATGTAGAACTTCTGGTAACCCTCGAAGGCGTTGATCAACGTGTGTTGCCGCGTGATCAGCGGGTTGCGCGTGGCGGTCTCCTGGCGGGTCACGTCGGGCACGCCGGTGATGCTCGCCCACACGGTTTTGGCGGTACCGGTGACGGGCACATAGAAGTGTTTGAAGAACCAGCTTTGCGTCGCCAGCTTGTCCAGGTTTGGCGTGGGGTTCAGCGGGTTGCCATAGGCGCCGACCGCACTGGTGCCCAGGGATTCGAGCATGACGAAGACCACGTTGGGCGGGCGCTGGCCTGCCAGCTTGTAGGGCTGCACGCCTTGTTCGCGGATGAAGTTCAGCTGTTGCGCGTCAGGCTGGTCAACGCCCAAGTACTCGGCCACTTGTGGGTAATGCGTGCGCACCTGGGTTTCATCGAATTGCGACTGGCCAACCTTGAGCGTGTCGTACAAAAACAGCACCGGGTTCAGGCCCACGGCGGCGACCTGGCTGTTGCCGGAGAAGAACGCATCGCTCCAGCGCAACGGCACCGGGTTTTCCAGGTTGAGATTAGCCACGCGGCCGAGCAAGGCCAGCAGCACGGCGATCACGCCAATCACGGACACTAAAGCCGCTGTGGGTGTGCCGATGCTTTTGGGGGCGCGATCCAGAGTCAATCGCTCCAGGCACACCAGTGCCCACACCCACACAACCACCGCCGCCAACCAACAGGCAGTTATCCACAGCACCGGGTAGGTTTCCCACACCATCTGTTGAGAAATCTGCGCGTCTTGCAGATAGCGCAGCACCGTCGCGTTGATGCGCACACCGAGGTAGGCGTAGTGGCCGAAGTCGATGATGTAGATGAGACCCACCACCGCCAGTGCAATCACCAGATAGCCGCGTGCCAGCCAGCGCAGGGCGGGCAGGGTGATAAGGTTCCAGCGCGGTAGCCAGGCGAGCACGGCCACGGGTAGCAGGAGCAACACCGCCAGGCGCAGGTCGAAACGCAGACCGATGCCGAGGGTTTCCAGCAAGCCCTCGGTATTTAAATCCAGGCCGGAAAAGCTGATTAAAAACACCAGCCGCAACGCCGCCAGCAGCACAAACACCAACCCGATCGCGCCCACGCCGTAGCGCAGGCGGCGTGATTGCAACGCAGTCATCATCAACCTTCCCAATTTCAAAAAACGACGCAGGCCAAATGTGGGAGCTGGCTTGCCTGCGATAGCGGTGTGTCAGTGCCCGATGTGCTGCCTGAGGCGGCGCATTCGCAGGCAAGCCAGCTCCCACAGTTTGAGTTGCATTAATCCAGCTACCAGGCAGTAGCCCATCAACAGCGGGTCGACCAGGTAATCCCAATAGTTCTCCGATGCCTTGAGCCGCAGCGCAAATGCCAACGTGCCCACCGCCAGCATCCACACGGCCAACCTGTTGCGCAGCGCCAACATCAACAGTGCCAGCGCACCTACCAATACAATCATCGGCCGAGGGTTAAACCCCCAGCGGTACGGGTCGAAATACGTCAGCCCCATCGCCGCCGGGTACAACAGCAGGCACAGCCCGCCAAACAGAACCAGCAGTTGCACCTGATGTGGCCGGCCAAGCGGCTGCACCAGCCCCAACCGGCACACCGCCACCCACGCCAACAACACCAAGGTGCTGATCGCCAGGTCATCGGTAAAGCTGCGCACATACGCCGCCAACGGCAGCTCATTCACCGGGATAAAGCTCAACGCCACCAACACCGGCAACAACCATGGCCGCCACGGCGCGGTAAATCGGAACGTGCTGAGCAGCACAAACCCCAGCAATACAAAACTCAAATGGGCTTGCCACAACGCCATCATCACAAGCGCTCCGCCAGCCAGGCTTCGTTGAAGCTGACATGTTTGATAAAGGTGTTATTCCACGAGTACACCAAGTGGTACATGCCGTCCGGGCTGCGACTGAAGTACGGGTATTCGTATTCGAAATCACAGCCACGGGGTTTGCACACGCGGTAATCCAGGTTGCTCAGAAAGCGCTGCTCCAACGGCAGACGCTTGGCACCGCTGGAGGTACGGAAGCCTTCGCCGATGATTTCTTTATAAGCCTGGGGGGAGAACGGTTGACCGAGCGGGTCCGGCGACTGGTCCAATTGCACTACCGTGCGCCATTGCGTCATCTGCGCGTCGGTGCCGTAGAGGCTGAGCTTGAAGCGGCCGTCTTGCAGGTCGTTAAGGGCGACGAGTAGACCGTCGTCTTCAGTACCCACAGCCGCCAGCGATGAATTGGGGTTGGCCGGCGCCAGCGGGAACGGCTCGCTCCAGGTTTGCCCGGCATCCTCGGTGCGGCTGGCGAGCACGCGGTGATGGGTTTCACCGGCGTAGCGCAGCATCGCCACGGCTCGCTGGCCGTCCTGCGCCACGATGGTCGGCTGCAGCGAATGTTTGCCGCGGCTGATGCGGAATTTGTCGATCACCGCGCCGTCGGCACTCAAGTACAGGTACTCGGCAAACTTGCCCATGAACTCGTGATACACCGGCAACCCGATGGAGCCATCGGCATGGAACACCGGTGCGGCGCGCACCAAGGTGCTGATATTAAAAAACGGCGACGTCACCAATTGCCGAGGCGCCGACCAGTTCGCGCCGAGGTCATCGGAGACCATCACGTTGATCGCACTGGTGGCCCAGCCGCCGACTGACACTGACACGTAAAACATCCACAGGCGTTTATCCGGCCCCAGGGCAATCACTGGGTTGCCCAGCTTGCGAATGTAACGCTGGGTGCCGTCGCGTGTGCTTTCCCGCGTGGCCAACACCTGCTCGCCGCCCCATTCGCCACTGCGTGCATCAAACCGCGCCGTGCGCACCTGCACATCGGCGGCGCCTTCGCGGGAGCCGGCAAACCACACAGCCATCAAGTCGCCGCCGGGCAGGGCGGTCACGGAGGAGGAGTGCACAAAGTCGGTGAGCTGTGAGGACACAAAACGGCTGTTGTATTGCGGGGCTGCCGCCACCTTCGCCGGGCTCGGGTTCGCCTGGGCAAACGGTGCCAGCACGTGGGGCGGATGGCTCAGCCAGGCGGCGATAAAGACGCCTAGCAGGCTGAAGATCAGTAGGGCACAGCGCATAGGGAACCTGTGAGAAGAAAGGATGACGGTGCACGTTCACCCGGCAGGCGCTTCCTGCGGCCGGTGAGCGTGCATAACGACAGGTGGTCCCGTACCTGCCGGCACAGTGCAAAACCAACCTTAGCGCAACCTTAGTTGGCAACGAGCCGTAACATCTTTGCCCGAATAGCCCTGCGTAGAACCGGCATGATTTCGCCGTTTCCTACAGAGATTTCGCTATGCGCCTACTCCTCGTCGAAGATGATCGCGCCCTCGGCCAAGGCATTCGCGTGGCATTGGGCGCCGAAGGCTACACCCTGGATTGGCTGCAAGACGGCCTCAGCGCCTTGCACGCCCTGCGCACCGAAAGTTTTGATCTGCTGCTGCTCGACCTCGGCCTGCCGCGCCTCGATGGTCTCGACCTGTTGCAGCAACTGCGCGCCGGGCAGCATGACCTGCCGGTGCTGATCCTCACCGCCCGCGATGGCACCGCCGAACGCATCGCCGGCCTGGATGCCGGCGCCGACGACTACCTGATCAAACCCTTCGATGTCGAGGAACTCAAAGCCCGCGTGCGCGCGCTGTTGCGCCGCAGCCAGGGCCGCGCCCAACCCATGCTCGAACACGCCGGCGTCAGCCTCGACCCGGCCACCCAGCAAGTGCGCTACCAGGGCGATGAGATCATCGTCACCCCGATGGAATACCAACTGCTGCACCAACTGATGGTGCGCCCCGGTAAAGTTGTGACCCGCGAGCGGCTGTCTCGCGCCCTGTATGGCTGGCAGGACCGGGTGGAAAGCAATACGTTGGAGGTGTTGATCCATAACCTGCGCAAGAAGTTATCCACAGAGCTGATCCGCACTGTGCGCGGCGTGGGCTATGTGCTGGCGCTCAAACCATGAGTTCGGTACGCGCACGCATCATTATTCCGGTGCTGGTCCTGATCCTGCTCGGCGACGCCCTGATCAGCTGGCTGGTGCTGCGCGACAGCCACCACGAAATCGAAGAAGTCTACGACGCCCAACTTGCCCAAAGTGCCCGCCTGCTGCAAGGCGTACTGCGCCAGCGCGAACCTGGCGACGCAGACTGGGGCCGCTTGTACGAGGCGTTCGACCAGGCCATGAGCCGCGTGGGCGAGGAGGGCGTGGCCCATCCTTATGAGACCCGGCTGACCTTCCAGGTCTGGCGCAGCGACGGGCAACTGCTCATGCGTTCTGCCGAAGCCCCTGTCCTCACTGCACCGCCCACTACGCTCGGCGCCCATGACCTGATGGACAGCGGCAACGACTGGTGCGCCTTCCTCCTCGCCGACCCGCAACAAGGCCTACTGATTTGGGTGGGCGAGCGTGACGACGTTCGCCAGAGTGTGATCGAGCGTATCGTGCGCCACACCCTCTGGCCTACCGTGATAGGCGTGCCGCTGCTGACCGTACTGATCTGGTTGGCCATTGGCTGGGGGCTGACGCCCTTGCGCACCATGGCCCGCAAGCTGCGCGGGCGTAACACCAACGCCTTGCAACCGCTGCACGTGAACCCTCTGCCGAGCGAGCTGGAGCCGATGCAAACCGCACTCAACCGGCTGCTGGTGCAGATGGACGACCTGCTGGAACGCGAACGCCGCTTCATCGCCGACGCCGCCCACGAGTTGCGCACACCGTTGGCGATCCTGCGCATCCACGCGCAAAACGCCCAAAGCGCTGCCACCGAAGAACAACGGCGCGAAGCCCTGGACTTTCTGGTAAACGGCGTCGACCGCGCAACACGCATTGGCAGCCAACTGCTGACCATGGCCCGCATCGAGCCACAACTGAGCAACCCCGTGCGCAAGCCCGTGCAACTGACGGAACTGGTGCGTGAAGAACTCGCCGAGCTGACGCCCCTGGCCATGGAGAAAGGCGTGGAACTGGTGCTGGAAGGCGATGAAGAATGTTGGGTGCAAACCGAGCCGGTGGCCTTGGCGATTGCGCTGCAAAACTTGGTGACCAATGCGCTTAACTTTTCGCCGGTGGGTGGCGAGGTACGGGTGGTGATCGGCGTTAATGGTTTGCGCGTGGAGGACCAAGGGCCGGGGATTGATGAGGCGCAGGTGGGGCGCTTGTTTGAGCGGTTTTACAGCCGGGATAACGCCAATGGCGCCGGGTTGGGGTTGGCGATTGTGGAGATGATTGTGGGGAAGATTGGCAGTACGTTGAGCCTGCGAAATTTGGAGCAGGGCGGCTTGTGCGCGCAACTGAGCTTCACGGCTTGCGTGGAAGCACCTGCGGAAATACCACACCGTTGAACGTGTGGGTGCAGCAGTCACAATTGGGCTTCATCTGTTCGGGCGTCAATTTGGGGTTAACCTTTTGCAGCAGGCCTGCCTCGTCGACCCACAAGCCGCTGTAATAGCTGGACTCACCTATTCGCACGTATTCGTCTTTGTCATTTTCATGCAGCGCAACCATCCAGAATACGGGCTCCGGGCGATCCAGGCGGGCGTTGGCTTGGCTGAACACTTTGTCCCATGGCTGACCGACTTTGGACAGGAGAAATCGGAATAGTGGCGTGTAGTCAAAACCGTGTCGTTGATGGCTATGCATTGAAGCGCGTGTGGACAGTGAGTGCTTTACCCTTTTGGTATGCCGTTCATTGCGATAAGCGAAACAGCTACCGTGGTGCACACCGTGGGTCCGGGTGTTGACTGAGCGGTAGAGGTGGGGCTTTTTCATTGCTTCAGAATTCCTTCTGGGGATGCTTTGGAGGTGGCGGCCAAGCGCCTTGGTATTGGAATGAAATTTGATAGTCGAATCGGTTGGGCTCTATCACATGCTGGAAGAGGGGTTGGAGAATTGTTATCCAGCTAGGGAGAACGTTGTAAACGTCTGCATATATTGCACTTTCCTCGCTCAAACCTAATGCTTCAAAAGAACGGTCTGCGTCGACGATATCCGCTGAGTACTCGTCCGCTTTCAAGTCATCGCTGTGTTTTTCGTACCAGCGCAATCTGATTTTCATAACCATTTTTCGCACGCCTCCTTATCTGTAGATTCGACGTTTTGGGTCTGCCGGTCCGCGACGTTCAGCGGTATAAGGATCAAATGCGCCGAGGTGTTCCAAATCACTCTTTCGATAGACTTCCAGTTCACCTTTCTTGGAGTCCCATTCAAGTAACTTCTTCCTTTTTGCATCGATCCACCGCTCACGTAAGCCAGCCCCGCCTAGTCTTGGTGTCACCGGCCTTTGGGGGATCAGCCCTGGGAAGCCAGCTATATCTTCGGTTTTTGGTGCTGGAAAGTAATCATGGTCCGGATTTCTCAAGCCTTTGCGTGGCTCATTAACCACCACATAGAGCGGCCGAACCCCCGACTCCACCGGGAACACCAGAATAAAATCCCGATACTGCGGTGGGTAAATCGGGTTCACCAGAATCTGCGCCGCCTTCTCCGTCGGCGGATAAATCCAGATCACCGGCGCTTGCGGCGCAGCCTCCAAGGCGGGAATCCCCAGCGTGTCGCGCGGATCAACCGCAGGCGTCCAGATCAGCTCCACGCCCTCACCCAAATCCGCCACAAACTGATCGCCAGGGCTTTGGAACTGCACCACATCGATCATCTGCCAATCGGGGTTGTTGCCCGTGTAAAACCCATATCCCTTGAGTGTGCCGTCCTCACGCTGCTCGACATGCAAACGCATCTGCGACCGTGCCCGTTGCAGCGAGCGTAATTGCTCCTCGCTGTAGAGCGCGCTATCGCCCAACTCAGATGGCCATAACAACGCGACCAACCCACTCAACAGCCCACCGGCGACAGTGCCAACAGCAGTCGCTGCCGACTCCACTGCCGCCGATCGCAACGCCAATTGCCCCAAGCCGACAGGCAGGGCACTGCCGCTGATCTTGCGCAAGGCAACCGCGCCACGGCTGTCTACCTCGTGGCCACCCAACAGGCTGAAATGGCCGTAGTCCTTGATCAACTCCAGCGGTACGTAACCGGTGGGGTCGTTGTAGCGAATGATGCCGTTGGGCAGTTGGCAGGGTTTTGTGAAGACGCAGCCTGGCGGTTTGGCGGGTGTTGGCGCTGGGGTGGGAGGCGGCTCAAATAAATCAATCGGCGGTGAATAAGGCGCGCGCTTCGGCTGCGGCGTCAGGATCCGCCGTTTGAGTTGTTCTTCTTCGGTAATGGGGTACGAGCGTTCTGACATGACTGGCTCACTTCCTTGTGTGGGAGTGAGCCTATGAGGTGGGAGCGGAGGCTTATGTCGGCTTCGTTCGATGGTTGGTGTGGGAAAAGGAGACTAGCGTTTGGTTAGCCAGGACTGTTTCGATTATTGCGATTTTCGTTTGTTTCGTTTAGCTTTGATTCAACCGAATTGCGTAACACCGGAGCTGCATCATGATCACCAATCAACTCCCCAAAACGATCCTGCCGCTGGAAAAGGAAGTCGAAGCCGCCGTGCAAGGCCAGCGAGAACTGGCATCTTTGCTTTCGACCAAATTTGAAACCCAGCGCATCGACATCTTCGACAAAGAAGACAAACCCCACACACTTGTACTCCCGACCTCAGCCCTGCGCCTGTTGGTCGACATCCTGGGCGAATTGGCTATCGGTAACGCCGTCAAGGTCGTGCCGGTGCATGCCGAATTGACCTCTCAGGAGGCCGCCGACCTGCTCAACGTTTCGCGCCCGCACCTGGTCAAGATGCTGGAGGAGGGCGCCATTCCTTTTACAAAAACGGGCCGTCATCGGCGAATCCGGTTTTCGGATCTGATGGCGTTCAAGCAGCGCCGTGATGAAGAAAGCCAAGAGGCAATGGAAGCGCTGGCGCAACAAGCTCAGGCGTTGGGAATGGGGTATGACGGATGAGGTGTTCGCCGTTTACTGCGGTATACGATGCGTGTGTTCTCTACCCGGCGGCACTCCGGGATTTGCTGATGTGGCTTGGTTTGTCGGGACTGTATCGAGCTCGATGGACGAGCCAGATCCATGAGGAGTGGAAGCGCAACGTTCTCAAAAACCGACCGGATCTTACGGCGGAGCAAGTCAATTGCACGTCGGCGCTGATGGATAAGGCGATACCCGATGCATTGGTGACGGGGTACGAGGATCTGTGTTCGAGTTTGGATTTGCCTGATCCTGATGACCGTCATGTGCTGGCGGCGGCGATTCGAAGCAAGGCTGAAGTTATCGTGACCTTCAATTTGAAAGATTTCCCGGCGCATATCCTGGCTGCCTATGACATTGAGCCTATGCATCCGGATGACTTTATTTCGGATCTGTGGGATTTGGATCAGGCGGCGGTGTTGGGGGCGGCGCAGAAGCAAAGGCGGACGTTGAAGCGGCCGCCGATGGAGGCTGGGAGTTATCTTGAGATGTTGATGCGCCAGGGGTTGGTGCAGACGAGTAAGGTGCTTGGGCCATATGGGGTGATGTTGTAGGTTCGAATGAGCGGGCCTATTTGCTCGAACGCTCCCACCGAAATTTTTCGCCACAGATAACGCCTATTAGCCATGCCGCTTTCTGCGTTACTTTCCGCACTGTCACTGCAAATTCAGTGACCGGGCCTGATAACCCGTGGAACAATAGGCGCTCAAGCGTCTCCAGCACCATGCCGGCGCTTTTTTTGTGTCCGCACATCCGTGTTATGGCGGCTGTGCGCGGGAGGCCTTCGGGCCTGCCGGGTTCCTATTGTCCCGGTTTATCAGCCTGCGCACAGCTGCCACCCTTTCGCCTGATAACGAATGTGGCAGCTTCTCGACATTAGGAGCTAAATCCATGAGTATTTCTGACAGGTCATATCCTCGTAGTACTGCAACCCACACCACCGCCCAGCCCGGAGGTGCCCAATGATCAACCCACCTCTCAACAAAACCCTCGGCATCATCACCTTCTCCACCTGCGGCAAACAGCCCAACCTGCACCGTCTATTCCGCGTCAATGCCGGCGTGCCCATTCGTGATGCCCTGGAGCATGCTTCCGAGTTGCTGCACTGTTCCAAAATGCTCGCATTGGATGCGGCCATGGACAAAGGCGCGGACCGTTATGTCTGGGCGGCGCATTATTTGGGGGAGATGGCGAAGGCGGTGGTGGATGATTTGGCGAATGGGATGTTGCCCAATGGGGTGATGGAGGAGGGGGACGCTGTTTCGGTGTAAGCGGGTGGTTTGAGGGTGTGGCGGCTGGCGTCATCGCAGCATAGGTATCTACACAGCTTTTGAAGGCCGCCACTTTCTCCTGTGGCGAGCAGGCTTGTCCTGCGTTGGGCCGCGAAGCGGCCCCAAACCCTGACACTGAGTACTTTCAGGAAAATTGCAGTGCCTTTACTGGGGCCGCTTCGC
>NZ_WKDB01000070.1:0-32174 GCF_021606215.1 Pseudomonas sp. PA-5-4B
TTTCGGCAGGCGGGAGGGTCCCGCCGTCGAGCAAAAGGCCGCCGTTTCCCTCCCCCGCGCCGCGGGTGACCGGCCGGTGGGCGATGAGGGTCTTGCCGATATGGCCCTGCCCCCCCCGCACCACCGCCACACCGTTATGCGGCACGCGGGCCGGGTCAACCAGGCCGGCGCTGATGGCAAACGAACCCACCGCCGCCGACAGGTTGCCGCAGTTGCCGCTCCAGTCGACAAACGGCTTGTCGATGGAGACCTGGCCAAACAGGTAATCCACGTCGTGATCGGCCCGGGTACTTTTGGCCAGGATCACGGTTTTGCTGGTGCTGGAGGTTGCACCGCCCATGCCGTCGATCTGCTTGTCGTAGGGGTCGGGGCTGCCGATGACCCGCAACAGCAAGGCGTCACGGGCGGCACCCGGCACCTGCGCCGACTCGGGCAGGTCCTTGAGGCTGAAAAACACGCCCTTGCTGGTGCCGCCACGCATGTAGGTGGCGGGGATCTTGATTTGCGCTGCGTGTGCCATGGTTATCCCCTTAAGCCGTCGCCGCCGATTCCAGGAAGTCCTGGGCAAACCGTTGCAACACGCCGCCCGCCTCGTAGATCGACACTTCTTCGGCGGTGTCCAGGCGGCACGTCACCGGCACTTCGACACGTTCGCCATTCTTGCGGTTGATCACCAGCGTCAGTTGCGCACGCGGGGTGCGTTGGCCGACCACGTCATAGGTTTCGCTGCCGTCAATCTTCAGTGTGTGGCGGTCGGTGCCCGGCAAAAATTCCAGCGGCAACACGCCCATGCCTACCAGGTTGGTGCGGTGGATGCGCTCAAACCCTTCGGCGGCAATCGCCTCCACACCGGCCAGGCGCACGCCCTTGGCCGCCCAGTCGCGGGACGAGCCCTGGCCGTAGTCGGCGCCGGCAATGATGATCAGCGGCTGCTTGCGCTCCATGTAGGTTTCGATGGCTTCCCACATTCGCGTGACCTGGCCTTCGGGCTCGATACGCGCCAGGGAACCCTGCTTGACCTTGCCGTTTTCCACGACCATTTCGTTGAACAGCTTCGGGTTGGCGAAGGTTGCGCGCTGCGCGGTCAAGTGGTCGCCGCGATGGGTCGCGTAAGAGTTGAAGTCGACTTCCGGCAGGCCCATTTTCGCCAGGTATTCGCCGGCGGCGCTGTCGAGCATGATCGCGTTGGACGGCGACAGGTGGTCGGTGGTGATGTTGTCCGGCAGTACCGCCAGCGGGCGCATGCCCTTGAGCGGCCGCGCACCCGCCAACGCACCTTCCCAGTAGGGCGGGCGGCGGATGTAGGTGCTTTGCGGGCGCCAGTCGTACAGCGGCGCGACTTTGGGGCCGGTGTCTTCGTGGATCGCGAACATCGGGATGTAGACGGCGCGGAACTGCTCCGGTTTGACCGACGCCTTGACCACAGCGTCGATTTCTTCGTCGCTTGGCCAGATGTCTTTCAGGCGGATTTCCTTGCCGTCGGCATCCAGGCCCAGCACATCCTTTTCGATGTCGAAGCGGATGGTACCGGCAATCGCATAGGCCACCACCAACGGCGGCGAAGCCAGGAACGCTTGCTTGGCATACGGGTGAATACGCCCGTCGAAGTTGCGGTTACCCGACAGCACGGCAGTGGCGTACAGGTCGCGGTCGATGATTTCTTGCTGGATCACCGGGTCGAGTGCGCCGGACATGCCATTGCAAGTGGTGCAGGCAAAGGCCACCACGCCGAAGCCGAGTTTTTCCAGCTCATGGCCAAGGCCGGCTTCTTCCAGGTACATGGCCACGGTTTTCGAGCCCGGCGCCAGCGAGGATTTGACCCACGGTTTGCGCGTCAGCCCCAGCTGGTTGGCATTACGTGCCAGCAAGCCTGCGGCAATCACGTTGCGCGGGTTGCTGGTGTTGGTGCAACTGGTAATGGCGGCGATGATCACCGCGCCGTCGGGCATTTGCCCCGGCACTTCATCCCACTGACCGGAGATGCCTTGGGACGCCAGATCGCTGGTGGCAACACGCGCATGCGGGTTGCTCGGGCCGGCCATGTTGCGCACGACACTGGACAGGTCGAAGGTCAATCCACGCTCGTATTGCGCGCCCTTGAGGTCATCGGCCCACAGGCCGGTGTGGCGGGCGTATTGCTCGACCAACGTGACTTGTTCGTCTTCGCGGCCAGTGAGTTTCAGGTAGGCGATGGTTTGCTGGTCGATGTAGAACATCGCGGCGGTAGCGCCGTATTCCGGGGCCATGTTGGAGATGGTCGCGCGGTCGCCCAGGGTGAGTGCCGAAGCGCCTTCGCCGAAAAACTCCAGCCACGCACCCACGACTTTCTGTTTGCGCAGGAACTCGGTCAGCGCCAGCACCATGTCGGTGGCGGTGATGCCCGGTTGCAGCTTGCCCGTCAGTTCCACGCCGACGCTTTCCGGCAGGCGCATCCACGAGGCGCGGCCGAGCATCACGCTCTCGGCTTCAAGGCCACCGACGCCGATGGCGATCACGCCCAAGGCGTCTACGTGCGGGGTATGGCTGTCGGTGCCGACACAGGTATCGGGGAAGGCCACACCGTCACGCACCTGGATCACCGGAGACATTTTCTCCAGGTTGATCTGGTGCATGATGCCGTTGCCCGGCGGGATCACGTCGACGTTCTTGAAGGCCTTTTTGGTCCACTCGATAAAGTGAAAACGGTCTTCGTTGCGACGGTCTTCGATGGCGCGGTTTTTCTCGAACGCCTGCGGGTCAAAACCACCGGCTTCGACGGCCAGCGAGTGGTCGACGATCAGTTGGGTCGGCACCACCGGGTTGACCTGCGCCGGGTCACCGCCTTGCAGGGCGATGGCATCGCGCAGGCCGGCAAGGTCGACCAGCGCGGTTTGGCCGAGGATGTCGTGGCACACCACGCGCGCCGGGAACCACGGGAAATCCAGGTCGCGTTTGCGTTCGATCAGTTGGCTCAGGGAAGCGTTGAGGGTGGCCGGGTCGCAGCGGCGCACCAGGTTTTCGGCGAGCACGCGCGAGGTGTACGGCAAGGTGGCATAGGCGCCGGGCGTGATTGCCTCGACAGCCGCGCGGGCGTCGAAGAAATCCAGGCGGCTGCCGGGCAGCGGTTTGCGAAATTCAGTGTTCATCGTCAGGACTCGGTCACGGTAGGTTCACAAGGCGAACTGTCGACACTGGCCTGGCTCTCTGTGGGAGCTGGCTTGCCTGCGATGGCATCACTGCGGTGTGACAGGTACACCAGGGTGATGCGATCGCAGGCAAGCCAGCTCCCACAGAAAAGCACATAGGCCAATGTGCCTGGTTCATGCCACTCAGCGACGTTCGATTGGCACGAACTTGCGCTGCTCAACGCCGATGTACTCGGCGCTTGGACGGATGATGCGGTTGTTGGCGCGCTGCTCGAACACATGCGCAGCCCAGCCGGTCAGCCGTGAGCACACGAAGATCGGCGTGAACAGCTTGGTCGGGATGCCCATGAAGTGGTACGCCGAGGCATGGTAGAAGTCAGCATTGGGGAACAGCTTTTTCTGTTCCCACATGGTCTTGTCGATGGCTTCGGAGACCGGGAACAACACTTTGTCGCCGACCTCATCCGCGAGTTGTTTCGCCCAGCCCTTGATCACTTCATTACGCGGGTCGCTGTCTTTGTAGATCGCGTGGCCAAAGCCCATGATCTTGTCTTTGCGCGCCAGCATGCCGAGGGTGCCTTCGACGGCTTCTTCGGCCGAACCGAAACGCTCGATCATCTCCATCGCGGCTTCGTTGGCGCCGCCATGCAACGGACCGCGCAGCGAGCCGATGGCGGCAGTCACGCAGGAATACAGGTCGGACAGGGTTGAAGCACACACGCGGGCGGTGAAGGTCGAGGCGTTGAATTCGTGCTCGGCGTAGAGGATCAGCGACACGTTCATGACTTTTTCATGCAACGCGCTGGGCTTCTTGCCATGCAGCAGGTGCAGGAAGTGGCCGCCGATGCTTGGCTCGTCGGTCACGCAGTCAATCTTCTTGCCGTCGTGGCTGAAGCGATACCAGTAGCACATGATTGCCGGGAAAGCGGCGAGCAGGCGGTCGGTGACATCGTGCTGCGCGCTGAAGTCTTTCTCGGGTTCGATATTGCCCAGGAACGAGCAACCGGTGCGCATCACGTCCATCGGGTGGGCGTCGGCAGGAATGCGTTCCAGCACTTCTTTAAGCGCTTGCGGCAGGTCGCGCAGTTTGCTGAGTTTGGCGCTGTAGGCAGCCAATTCGGTTTTGCTCGGCAACTCGCCGTAGAGCAGCAGGTAGGCGACCTCTTCAAATTGCGCATCGGCGGCCAGTTCACGCACGTCATAACCGCGATAGGTCAAGCCGGCACCGGCCTGGCCGACGGTGGACAGTGCAGTCTGCCCGGCCACCTGGCCACGCAGGCCGGCACCACTCAGTACTTTTGCTTCAGCCATGGTTCTTCTCCAATTTTGTAGTTATTCAGGGAGGCGCGTTCGTTACTTTTTCGCGGCGAACAGCGCGTCGAGCTTCTGCTCGAAGGTGTGGTAGTCGATGCGATCGTAAAGCTCCATGCGGGTTTGCATGGTGTCGATGACGTTCTGTTGCGTACCGTCGCGACGAATCGCGGTGTAGACGTTCTCGGCGGCCTTGTTCATGGCGCGGAAAGCCGAGAGCGGGTACAGCACGATGGAAACATCGGCAGATTTCAGTTGATCGACTGTGTAGAGAGGGGTTGCACCGAACTCGGTGATGTTGGCCAGGATCGGAGCTTTAACCTTTGACGCGAAGAGCTTGTACATCTCCAGCTCAGTGATGGCTTCCGGGAACACCATGTCGGCACCGGCTTCGATGCAGGCGGCGGCACGCTCCAGGGCCGACTCCAAACCTTCAACCGCCAGCGCGTCGGTGCGCGCCATGATTACGAAGCTGTCATCGGTGCGCGCGTCTACGGCGGCCTTGATGCGGTCGACCATTTCCTGCTGGGACACGATTTCTTTGTTCGGGCGATGCCCGCAACGCTTGGCGCCGACCTGGTCTTCGATATGGATGGCGGCGGCGCCGAACTTGATCATCGACTTGACGGTGCGCGCCACGTTAAAGGCCGAGGAGCCGAAACCGGTGTCGACGTCGACCAGCAGCGGCAGGTCGCACACGTCGGTGATGCGGCGTACGTCGGTGAGTACGTCGTCCAGGCCGGTGATGCCCAAGTCCGGCACGCCCAGGGAACCGGCAGCTACGCCGCCGCCTGACAGATAAATCGCCTTGAAACCGGCACGCTTGGCCAGCAGCGCGTGGTTGGCATTGATTGCGCCAACCACCTGCAAGGGCTGTTCGCTGGCAACGGCGTCACGAAAACGCTGGCCTGGAGTGGTTTTATTGTTGGAACTCATGACTCACCTCGTGATGAAGGAGCGCCGTCCGGGAAATGACGGGCAATATTGCGTTTGGAAGCGCCGATATGGCGGCGCATCAACAACTCGGCCAGTTCACCGTCGCGATCGGCAATCGCGTCAAGAATGCGGTGATGCTCGGCAAAAGCCTGGCGTGGACGATTCGGGGTGGCGGAGAACTGGATGCGGTACATGCGCACCAATTGGTACAGCTCGCCGCAGAGCATTTGGGTAAGGGTGCGGTTACCGGCGCCTTGAATTATCCGGTAATGAAAATCGAAGTCGCCCTCCTGCTGGTAGTAGCCCAGGCCCGCCTGAAACGCTTCGTCGCGCTCATGGGTGTGCAACACCTGGCGCAGCTCTTCGATTTCGGCGTCGGTCATGCGCTCGGCGGCCAGGCGGCAGGCCATGCCTTCCAGGGACTCGCGGATTTCATACAGTTCGATCAGCTCGGCATGGCTCAAGGACACCACTCTTGCGCCCACATGAGGCACACGCACCAGCAGGCGCTGGCCTTCGAGGCGGTGGATAGCCTCACGCAACGGGCCACGGCTGATGCCATAGGTGCGCGCCAGTTCCGGTTCGGAGATCTTGCTGCCGGGAGCGATTTCACCCTTGACGATGGCGGCCTGGATACGCCGGAAGACGTTCTCTGACATGGTCTGGGAATCGTCTTGCGACACCACCGGCGTTTCCAGCTGATCCAGCATATTGTCGACACCTTTAAAAGCAATGTCGCAAAAACTAGCCAATCAAGCCTTATTAGTCAAAGAATAAATCCACATTGTCGACAATCGTCTAATAACCCTTGCCGCACCTTCGCTGGGCATGGCCGCCTGCCAGCGCTGGCGCCAGAAAAGCATCATGTTAGAATGCCCGCCGCTTTTGCCTGACATCACTTGATGAAACGGCGCACGAGGGAGTTTGCGCAGCAATGCCAGTCGCCTTGAATTAAACATCGCACTGCACCGCGTCAGGATCTATGAGACTCAAGCCCTTCCTTCTTATTTGCCTACTGTGCATACCTGGCCTTGGCGTTGCCGCCGAGAAGACCGTGTATGGCCTGAATGAATACGCCAAATTGGCCGGCATCGACCTGGAAGTCGCCGCCAAACTCGACACCGGCGCCAAGACTGCCTCGTTGAGCGCCCGCGATATCAAGCGTTTCAAGCGCGACGGCGAATCCTGGGTACGCTTTTATCTCGCCATCGACACCGCCCATTCCCACCCCATCGAACGCCCCCTGGCCCGCGTCAGCAAGATCAAGCGCCGCGCCGGTGACTACGACCCCGATGAGGACAAGAACTACACCGCCCGCCCAGTGATCTCCCTGGATATCTGCATGGGCACCGCTTTACGCAGCATCGAAGTGAACTTGACTGACCGCAGCGCCTTCCAATACCCGCTGCTGATCGGCTCCGAAGCGTTGAAACGCTTTGATGCGCTGGTCGACCCCAGTCTTAAATACGCAGCGGGCAAACCCGCCTGCGCCGCCGACGCTCATACCGCCGAGTAAACCGAATGCGCTCTCTGACCCTGCACCTGAGAATCCTGATCACCATCCTGGTGGTGTTGGGTATTTCGGTCACCGCCTATCAGATTTTCGTGCTGGGAATTCCCGTCACCGAAGACGCCACCGACGACCTGTGGAACATCGACGCCAAGGTCGAGTTCGTCGCCAACCCCAAGGACCCGGTGAAGATCTCGATGTTCGTGCCGCCCCTGAGCCGCGACTTCGTCAGTCTCAATGAAAGCTTTATTTCCAATAACTACGGCGTGAGCGTCAACCGCACCGACGGCAACCGCAAGGTCACCTGGTCGGCGCGCCGGGCCAAAGGCAAGCAGACCCTGTATTACCGCCTGGTGCTGACCAAGCGCTACAGCGGTGAAAAGGTCAAGGTCAAAGGCCCGACTTTTCGTGACAGCATCGCTGTGGAAGGCCCGGAAAAAATCGCCGCCGAAGCCCTGCTGGCGCCGATCCGCCAGCATTCGGCCGACGTCGAGACATTTATCACCGAGGCGATCAAGCGCACCAACAACCTCAACGACGACAATGTAAAGCTATTGCTGGCGGGCGACCCGTCCACGCCACACAAAGCCAAGATCGTCGAACTGTTGCTGTCCATCGCCCATGTGCCGGTGGAAAAAGTCCACACCATCCGGCTAGTCGCCGACCAGCCGCAAACTCCGGAACTGTGGCTGCGCAGCTTCAACGGCAATGACTGGCTGTACTTCAACCCGGAAACCGGCGAGCAAGGCCTGCCGTCCGACCGGCTGCTGTGGTGGACCGGCGATGAAAACCTGATCACGGTGGATGGCGGCAAGAAGGCCGCAGTGACCTTCAGCCTCAACAACAGCGAGATGAACGCGATTCGCCTGGCCAAGCTGACGGACGAAAACACCGACGCCAATTTCCTCGAATACTCGTTGTACGGCCTGCCGCTGCAAACCCAGCAAACCTTCATGATCATGGTAATGATCCCCATCGGCGTGCTGGTGATTCTGATCCTGCGCAACCTGATCGGCCTGCAAACCCTGGGCACCTTCACCCCGGTACTGATCGCCCTGGCGTTTCGCGAGACGCAATTGGGCTTCGGCATTGCGCTGTTTACTATCATCACCGCGCTGGGCCTGTCGCTCAGATCGTACCTGGAACACTTGAAGCTGCAGATGCTGCCGAGGCTCTCGGTGGTGCTGACCTTTGTGGTGGTGCTGATTGCGGCCATCAGCCTGTTCAGCCACAAGCTGGGCCTGGAACGCGGGTTGTCGGTAGCACTGTTCCCGATGGTGATTCTGACCATGACCATCGAGCGCCTGTCGATCACCTGGGAAGAACGTGGCGCCAACCATGCGTTGAAAGTGGCCGTGGGCACACTGTTCGCCGCCGCCCTGGCGCACATCATCATGAGCGTGCCGGAGCTGGTCTACTTTGTGTTCACCTTCCCGGCCATCCTGTTGATCCTGGTGGGTTTCATGCTGGCCATGGGTCGCTATCGCGGCTATCGCCTGACCGAGCTGGTGCGTTTCAAGGCCTTCCTCAAGGCTGATTCGTAATGTTCGGCTTCTGGAAAACCTGGAAGGCCCTCGAAGCACGAGGGATCATGGGCATCAACCGGCGTAACGCCGACTACGTGCTCAAGTACAACAAGCGCAGCCTGTACCCGATCGTGGATGACAAGATCATCACCAAGGAACGGGCGATTGCGGCGGGCATCCATGTGCCCGAGATGTACGGGATCATTTCCACCGAGAAGGAAATCGACAAGCTCGACGAGATCATCGGCGGGCGCAGCGACTTCGTGATCAAACCGGCCCAGGGTGCCGGCGGTGATGGCATCCTGGTGGTAGCCGACCGGTTTGAAGGGCGCTACCGCACGGTGTCCGGCAAGATCATCAGCCATGAAGAAATCGAGCACCAGATCTCCAGCATCCTCACCGGTTTGTACTCCCTGGGCGGCCACCGCGACCGCGCACTGATCGAATACCGCGTGGTGCCCGACCAGATCTTCAAGAGCATCAGCTACGAAGGCGTGCCGGATATCCGCATTATCGTGCTGATGGGCTACCCGGTGATGGCCATGCTGCGTCTGCCGACCCGCCAGTCCGGCGGCAAGGCCAACCTGCACCAGGGCGCGATTGGCGTGGGTGTGGACCTCGCCACCGGCCTGACACTGCGCGGCACCTGGCTGAACAACATCATCACCAAACACCCCGACACCACCAACGCGGTGGATGGCGTGCAACTGCCCAACTGGGACGGGTTCATGAAGCTCGCGGCCGGCTGCTATGAGCTGTGCGGGCTGGGCTATATCGGCGTGGACATGGTGCTGGACCAGGAAAAAGGTCCGTTGATCCTGGAGCTGAATGCGCGACCGGGGCTGAATATCCAGATCGCTAACGACTGCGGTTTGACGTTGCGTACCCATGCGGTTGAAGCGCGACTGGACGAACTCAAAGCGGCTGGCGTGACCGAAACTGCGGAAGAACGCGTGAAGTTTGTGCAGGAAATGTTTGGGCATATTCCTGCGGTAGAAGGCTGATGGCCTCATCGCAGGCAAGCCAGCTCCCACATGAGAACGCGATCAACCAGTGGGCGCTGGCTTGCCTGCGATAGCTTTCTGACAAGCAACACCTCTATCCAGCTATCACCGACATCCCCTCTAGGACCAAACCCTTCAGGGGACTACAATCGCCACCCCCACGCCAACAGCTGATCCACCCTGCAATGTCGACCTGCTCCGTACACCCGCTGCCCTACCGGGCCAACCCCGCCGACTACTTTGCGGCGATTCGTCATGCCCCCGGCGCAGTGCTGCTCGACAGTGGCCGCCCGGCTGCCGAACGCGGGCGTTATGACTTGCTCAGCGCCTGGCCGCGAGCGACATTGACGGTTGCGCCTGACGAAAGTGGCGGTGATTTCCTGCAACGCTTGCGGACCAACCTGACGCAGTTGGGCGAAGCGGATCTGCCTGCAGGTTATGCGCTGCCGTTTGCTGGCGGCCTGATTGGCTACTTGAGTTATGACTTTGGCCGGCACTTGGAGCAAATGCCTGATTGGGCTGTGGATGACCTGCACCTGCCGGATGCGCGCTTCGGGCTGTATGCCTGGGCGCTGATCAGCGATCACCAGGCACAGACCAGCCAGTTGGTCTTTCACCCCACGTTGGCCGACAGCGAACGGCTGCGGTTGGTCAACCTGTTCGGGCAACCTGCTGCTGAATCATCTGACACCTTCAAGCTCAACGGTCCCATGGCACCGGAGCTCACGCCCGAGGCCTACCGACAGGCCATCGCGCGTATTCAGGACTACATCCAGGCGGGCGACTGCTACCAGGTCAACTTTGCGCAACGTTTTCGCGCGCCCTGTAGCGGCGATCCCTGGGTGGCGTATTGCGCGTTGCGCGAGGCCTGCCCTACCCCGTTTTCCGGGTTTCAGAGCCTGCCCGATGACGGCGCGGTACTCAGTCTGTCGCCGGAACGATTCGTGCAGATCAGCAAACGCCAGGTCGAAACCCGCCCAATCAAAGGCACCCGCCCGCGGGGTTTGACGCCTGAAGAAGACGCCGCCAACGCCGCCGAACTTCTGGCCAGCGCCAAGGATCGCGCCGAAAACCTGATGATCGTCGACCTGCTGCGCAACGATCTCGGCCGCACTTGCCGCACCGGCTCGGTGAAAGTGCCGGAGTTGTTCAGCCTGGAAAGTTATCCCAATGTGCACCATTTGGTGAGCAGCGTGACGGGGGTGCTGGCCGACGACAAAGACGCCCTCGACCTGATCGCCGGCAGCTTCCCTGGCGGCTCCATCACCGGCGCGCCGAAGATTCGCGCGATGCAGATCATCGATGAGCTGGAGCCGACCCGACGCGGGTTGTACTGCGGCTCGCTGGTGTATCTGGATGTACGCGGCGAGATGGACAGCTCCATCGCCATCCGCAGTTTGCTGGTCAAGGATGGGCACGTGAACTGCTGGGGCGGTGGCGGGATCGTGGCGGATTCGGAGTGGGAGGCGGAGTATCAAGAGTCACTGACCAAGGTGCGGGTCTTGTTACACACTTTGGAAAACCTGTAGCACCCCGCCTTTCCTGGCGCTCGTACGCGGCGCCCAGTGACAGAAAAAACCTGAATCAGAACGGCTGTGGACGCAGTATGAGCGGGCGGATAGCGTCCGGCTCAGACCGTCCACCCGCCACCTGTGAAGGATCACATGAAGCGAATGCCTACTCGTCAGAAATTATTTCCGGGATTGCATCTCACACGAACCCCACCTAACATCTCCCAAATTGGGAGGGAGCAGCGATGCGGATAATCGCCCTCTCTACCTTAAGGACATTCTGGGAAAGCCATCGCGCTTATACCGATGCCAAGACACCGCTGGTCGAACTGTATCGCCATATGGAGAGGACCACTTACACAACGCCACAGGCGCTCAAGGCAGAGCTTGGAACGGCGAGCATTCTCAAGGGCGGCAGAGTTGTTTTCAACGTGGGCGGCAACAAGTATCGAGTGATCATGGCGATCGACTATCAACGACAGCTGGGGTTCGTGCGTTTCGTGGGAACCCATATGCAGTACGACCAGATAAACGCGGAGACCGTGTGATGAACATCAAACCTATTCATTCCCAGGAAGACCTGACCGCTGCGCTTGCGCGTGTGGAGCAGCTTTGGGGCGCGGACATTGGCTCGCCAGAGGGTGACGAGCTGGAAATTCTTGCCGTGCTTATTGAGAAATACGAGGCGGAACACTTTCCCATGCCGCCTTCGGACCCAGTGGAGGCGATCAGATTTCGCATGGAGCAATTAGGCATGACTGCCCGTGATCTGGAGCCCTTTATCGGCACCAGTGGGCGGGTGTCAGAGGTGCTGAACCACAAGCGCAAGCTGAGCCTTTCGATGATCAAGCGGCTGCATGAAGGCTTGAGCATTCCATATGAGCGGCTACTGGCCGGGGTTTAGGCAATGGCTGCGCGGGCCTCATCGCAGGCAAGCCAGCTCCCACAGGTTGACCGCATTCAGTGTGGGAGCTGGCTTGCCTGCGATCGGGCCATCAACAGCACTGAGTCACTTACAGGCTCAACTGCCGATTCGACGCCTTGATGAACGCTTTCTTCAAGTCCTCAAAGGTATGCACCGCAGGGAACTGCGGAAACTCGCGAATCACGTTTTCTGGCGCATGGAACAGAATCCCACGGTCAGCTTCACCCAGCATCGTGGTGTCGTTGTAGGAATCGCCAGCGGCGATCACGCGGTAGTAAAGGGTCTTGAACGCCAGCACGGATTGGCGCTTAGGGTCTTTCTGACGCAGTTGATAGCTCACCACTCGATCATTTTCATCAGTGATCAGGCGGTGGCACAACAAGGTCGGGAAACCTAGCTGGCGCATCAACGGCTGGGAGAATTCGTAGAAGGTGTCCGACAGAATCACCACCTGGAAGCGTTCGCGCAACCAGTTGACGAACTCGATGGCGCCGTCCAGCGGCTTGAGGGTCGCGATTACTTCCTGGATATCGGCGAGTTTGAGGCCATGCTCGTCAAGAATGCGCAGACGCTGCTTCATCAACACGTCGTAATCGGGAATGTCACGGGTGGTTGCCCGCAGGGATTCAATACCGGTTTTTTCGGCGAAGGCAATCCAGATTTCCGGAACCAGCACCCCTTCCAGGTCGAGACAGGCAATTTCCACAAGACACTCCTATTGGATGTTGTTAGTTGAGCGAGCAAAAGGACTGCCGAACTCTAGCGATTCAAGCGCGGCGCCGCAACGCAGAGCGGATTTTGATACCATCACTCCCCTATAGAGCGCTCAGCGCCACTGACCTGTAGGAACCGTCCTGATGAACCAAGCCTTCGACGTCGCTGAACTCGCCGCGACTTATGCCAACAAATCCGCCCAGGACATTCTCAAGCTGGCATTCAGCCAGTTCGGTGATGACCTGTGGATTTCCTTCAGCGGTGCCGAGGATGTGGTGCTGGTCGATATGGCTTGGAAGCTGAACAAGAACGTCAGGGTGTTCAGCCTCGACACCGGCCGTCTGCACCCGGAGACCTACCGGTTTATCGAGCAGGTGCGCGACTTCTACAAAATCGACATCGAGCTGATCTCGCCGGACCAGAGCAAGCTGGAACCCTTCGTCAAGGAAAAGGGCCTTTTCAGCTTCTATAAAGACGGCCATGGTGAATGCTGCGGCGTGCGCAAGATCGAACCGCTGCGGCGCAAACTGTCCGGCGTAAACGCCTGGGCCACCGGCCAACGGCGCGACCAAAGCCCCGGCACCCGCAGCCAGGTGGCGGCGCTGGAGATCGATACAGCGTTCTCCACCCCGGAGCGCACCCTGTACAAATTCAACCCGCTGGCGCAGATGACCAGCGAGGAAGTCTGGGGCTATATCCGCATGCTGGAGCTGCCCTACAACAGCCTGCATGAGCGCGGTTTTATCAGCATCGGCTGCGAGCCCTGCACCCGCCCGGTATTGCCTAACCAGCATGAGCGCGAAGGCCGCTGGTGGTGGGAAGAAGCCACGCAGAAGGAATGCGGGCTGCATGCTGGGAATATCATCAGCAAGGCTTGAGGGCTGACGCGGTAAAAATGTGGGAGCGGGCTTGCCCGCGATTGCGGTGGATCAGTCACTTATAAGTCGACTGAGAGGCCGCCTTCGCGGGCAAGCCCGCTCCCACATTTTGTTTTGGGCAGCCCATATAAATGTACACACTAATGTAACCATAAGTGCCATTTATGTGTGCAATCCGTATTCTCCCGCACCAAAACGTAACACTCATTTCCTAACGCTGCTTCCCTCTAAAATAAAGCGCCTCCCCACAAAAAATAAATACCTGTTCAATCGGTCAATTTATATTGCTTTTAATTCAGCAATTTATTTAACAAACCTATAAAAACGAAATTAGCACTGATTTTCATAGACCCAAAACTGGCACGCATGTGGCTTAAGGTGAATTGCTCTTTGTATACAATAAATACAAAACATACATACACTTTGCCATCTGCAGCGTTCCTGCAGATGCGCCGGAGCCTGCCGGAATGCGTACAAGCCTCTCGAATGACATCGCACTGGATCTGCCCTCCTCCGCCCTGAACCTCGAGGCCGCAAGCCCCGGCCCATTGGTGCTCAGCCCGCGCCTGCACAACAAGGACCTGGCTCCCACCAAAGCCGAAGGCCGACGCTGGGGGCGCTACAGCATCTTCGCGTTGTGGACCAACGACGTGCACAACATCGCCAACTATTCGTTTGCCATCGGCCTGTATGCGCTGGGCCTCGGCGGCTGGCAGATTCTGCTGTCCCTGGGGATCGGCGCAGCGCTGGTGTATTTCTTCATGAACTTGTCGGGGTTTATGGGCCAGAAAACCGGCGTGCCGTTTCCGGTGATCAGCCGTATCAGTTTCGGCATCCATGGTGCGCAGATCCCGGCGCTGATCCGTGCGGTGATTGCGATCGCCTGGTTTGGTATCCAGACCTACCTGGCCTCGGTGGTTTTCCGTGTGTTGCTGTCGGCAATTCATCCAGGATTTGCCGACTATGACCACAACTCCATTCTCGGCCTGTCGACCTTGGGTTGGGCGTGTTTCATCACGATCTGGTTTGTGCAACTGGCGATCCTGGCGTACGGCATGGAAATGGTGCGCCGCTATGAAGCCTTCGCCGGGCCGGTGATTCTGGTGACCGTGGCTTCGCTGGCCGGTTGGATGTACTTCCAGGTCGGCGGCAATATTGCCTGGTCGATCCGCGAGCCTTTGAGCGGTGGCGAGATGTGGCGCAACATCTTTGCCGGTGGCGCGCTGTGGCTGAGCATCTATGGCACGCTGATCCTCAATTTTTGCGATTTCGCGCGCTCCTCGCCGTGCCGCAAGACCATCCTGGTCGGTAACTTCTGGGGTTTGCCGGTAAATATCCTGGTGTTTGCCGCGATCACCGTGTTGCTCTGCGGCGGGCAATTCCAGCTCAATGGCCGGGTGATCGAAAGCCCGACCGAAATCATTGCGGCCATCCCGAATACCTTCTTCCTCGTGCTCGGCTGCCTGGCGTTCCTGATCGTTACCGTGGCGGTGAACATCATGGCCAACTTTGTCGCGCCAGCCTTTGTGCTCAGCAACCTGGCGCCCAAGTACCTGAACTTCCGGCGGGCCGGGCTGATCAGCGCCACCGTGGCGGTGCTGATCCTGCCGTGGAACCTCTACAACAGCCCGCTGGTGATCGTGTATTTCCTCTCCGGGCTGGGTGCGCTGCTGGGGCCGTTGTATGGGGTGATCATGGTCGATTATTGGCTGATCCGTAAAAGCCAGGTGGATGTACTGCAACTGTATAGCGAAGACCCGAATGGCGTTTATTACTACAGCCGTGGGGTCAATTTACGCGCGGTCGCGGCGTTTATTCCTGCGGCAATCATCGCCATTCTGCTGGCACTGTTACCCGGTTTTGCCAGCGTCGCACCGTTTTCCTGGCTGTTTGGCGCCGGTATTGCAGGGCTGTTGTACTTGCTGATCGCCAAGCGCCAAACGTTCTACGCCGATGTCAGCGGCGAAAGCATTGCAGTCGATAACGCCAGTCATTAATCAAGGACATTCCATGCGCATCCTCGTGGTCAACGTCAACACCACCGCGTCAATCACCGACACCATCGCCCAGCAGGCGCGGGCTGTGGCTTCACCAGGCACCGAAATCGTCGGGCTTACCCCGTACTTTGGCGCCGAATCGGTGGAAGGCAACTTTGAAAGCTACCTGGCCGCCATCGCCGTGATGGACCGGGTGATGGCCTACGACCAACCGTTTGATGCGGTGATCCAGGCCGGCTACGGCGAACATGGCCGTGAAGGTTTGCAGGAATTGCTCAACGTGCCGGTGGTGGACATCACCGAAGCGGCGGCCAGCACGGCGATGTTTCTGGGCCATGCCTATTCGGTGGTCACCACCCTGGACCGCACCGTGCCGTTGATCGAAGACCGCCTGAAACTCGCAGGTCTCTATCAACGCTGCGCCTCGGTGCGCGCCAGCGGCATGGCGGTGCTGGAGCTGGAAGAAGACCCGCTGGCCGCCATGGAAGCCATCGTGCGCGAGGCGGAGCTGGCCATTCGCGACGACAAGGCCGAAGTGATCTGCCTGGGCTGCGGCGGCATGGCCGGGCTGGATGAGCAGATTCGCCAGCGTACCGGCGTGCCGGTGGTAGACGGCGTCACGGCGGCGGTAACCATTGCCGAATCGCTGGTGCGCCTGGGGTTGTCGACGTCGAAGATCAGGACTTACGCAACGCCAAGGCCGAAGAAAGTGATCGGCTGGCCAGGCCGATAGACCGAGGCGCCTGCATCGCGGGCAAGCCCGGCTCCCACAGTGGGTCGCATTCCGCTGTGGGAGCCGGGCTTGCCCGCGATGGCCGCGACTCGGTAGATGGTAGTGATCAAATCGCGCTGAATGCTTGCCCCAGCTTCTGCTCGGCAAACTGCTCGATGATGAAGTCGACAAATGCTCGGGTCTTGCCGGGCAGCAGTTTGTGTTCGGCGTAATAGATAGAGATGTTGCCGTCGTCGACATACCAATCGGGCAGTACGCGTACCAACTTACCGCTCGCCAGCCAAGGCACGGCAAACGGCATGCTCACCAGCGCAATGCCCAACCCCTGGTCTGCCGCGACGCAGGCCGCCTGGGAATCGCTCATGGTCATGCGCGCCTTGAGGTTCAACGGGCCGTGCTCGCCGTGGCGACCGGTCAGTTGCCAGGAACGCACACGGCCGGTTTGTGGCGAACGAATCAGGATGCCATCGCAGTGCTCAAGGTCTGCCGGCTGCACAACCTCCGCATGTGCCGTCAGGTAATCGGGCGAGGCCACCAGCACTCGATGCGCCGGCGCGAGCTTGCGTGCGACCACCCCCTGAGGCAGTTCAAACCCACCGCCCAGTGCGGCGTCAAAGCCCTGCCCAATCAGATCGACCTGACGGTTATCAAAATGCCAGTCGGGGCTGATACCCGGGAAGCGCTTCAGAAACTCGCCCAGCAACGGCACGATGTACAAACACCCCACCACCGTGCCCATGCTCACTTTCAAGGTGCCCACCGGCCGCCCTTCGGCGCTGGCCAAGTTAGCCACGGCATTCTGGATGGTGGTGAGACTGGCGCTGACTTCTTCGAGAAACAGCTTGCCGGCTTCCGTCAGCGTCAGCCGCCGGGTGCTACGCTGAAACAGCCGAACACCCAGGCGTGCTTCCAGCTTCGCGACGCTTTTACCGACTGCCGCCGGGGTCAAACTCAGATGCCGGGCGGCTTCGGCAAAGCTGCCACCTTCGGCGCTGCGCACAAAACATTCGATACTGCCAAAGCTCTCCATATCGACCACTCTAAACTTTTGGTTTACACAGACTATAGCAATCACGGTCTACCGGCTTGGGTGGGTGAGGCCGATACTCGGTCCATCAACTACTTGGAGAACGACATGACCACACACAATCTCAGCGGCAAAGTTGCATTGATCCAGGGCGGTTCCCGCGGTATTGGCGCCGCCATCGTCAAACGTCTGGCAGCGCAAGGTGCAGCCGTTGCTTTTACCTACGTCAGCTCTGCCGCCAAGGCCGAGGCACTGCAAAACAGCGTGATCAGCGCAGGCGGCAAAGCCTTGGCCATTCAGGCCGACAGTGCCGATGCCACGGCGATTCGCAACGCCGTCAACGCCACCGTCGAAGCCTTTGGGCGCCTGGATATCCTGGTGAACAACGCCGGCGTGCTGGCCATCGCGCCACTGGAAGATTTCAAGCTGGAAGACTTCGACCAGACCCTGACGATCAATGTGCGCAGTGTATTTATCGCCACTCAGGAAGCGGCCAAACATATGGGTGAAGGCGGCCGCGTGATCAATATCGGCAGCACCAATGCCGAGCGCATGCCCTTTGGCGGTGGCGGGCCGTATGCGATGAGCAAGGCGGCGCTGGTGGGGCTGACCAAGGGCCTGGCACGGGATCTGGGACCGCGTGGCATCACCATTAACAATGTGCAGCCTGGGCCGGTGGATACCGATATGAACCCGGCGGACAGTGAATTTGCGGCGAGTTTGATGGGGTTGATGGCGGTTGGGCGGTATGGGCAGGTCGAAGAGATTGCCAGCTTCGTGGCGTATCTGGCCGGTCCGGAGGCGGGCTACATCACGGGTGCGAGCTTGACCATTGATGGTGGTTTCAGCGCATAACCAAATGTGGGAGCTGGCTTGCCTGCGATGGCGATCTTGAGGACGCTATCGCAGGCAAGCCAGCTCCCACATTTTTTTGACCGTGTTGGGTCAGGACATTGGTGGCAAGCCGTAGGCCGCCAGGTCGAAGTCCGCCAGCTTGCGGATGATCTGGTCGGCATGCTGGTACTTGCTGTCGGCCATGGCTTCATCGGGCACGGCGATGGCGGTCATGTGGGCAGCCTTGGCGGCGGTCACGCCAAACGGCGAGTCTTCAAACACCAGGCAATCCTCGGGCGCGACACCCAAGCGGCGGGCGGCGGTGAGGAAGATATCCGGCGCGGGTTTGGCGGCACCCACTTCTGGGTCATCGGCGGTGACGATGGTGCCGAACAAGCCAAACCACTCACGGTGCAAGGTGGTCTTGTGGCCAAACGAATTGCGCGACGAACTGGTGCCCACGGCAATCGGGATGTTGTGCGCCTTCAAGTGTCGCACCAGCGCTTCTGCACCCGGCATGCCCAAGGCCTTGGGGAAACGCTCGCTCATCAGCGGTTCGCGAATCAGCAGAAACTCTGCCGGGGTGATCGGCAAGTCCAGCGCCTTCACCACATATTCAGCCAGGTCCTGAGCGCCCCGGCCGATGATGTGCTGCTTGATGCCCCAGTCGTAGGTGCGGCCGTAGCGTTCGGCGATAATCTGTGTGACTTCGGTGTAGATACCTTCAGTGTCCAGCAACAACCCGTCCATATCGAAAATCACGGCCTTGATCGGACCGACTGGAGTACGCGGTACATTCATCGCAACAGCACCTTGGGGAAGGACTAAAAGGTTTCAGCACAATAGCGGCCTACAGCGTAGGTAAGCAACCTTGGCGGCCCTCCACCCTGCGGCGCTATTCAAGGTGCCCACAATGCGCTGTACTTGTATGACTTCAACCGCAGCAACACACCGAAAAAGCTGCGCGTGTTTATCGACTACCTGCAAACTCAACGCCAGCCCTGATAAAAGCGAACCTCTTCATGCTCTATCGCATTGCCGCCGACAGCCTGGTGCTGTTCCACCTGTGTTTTATCCTGTTCGTGCTGTTTGGCGGGTTGCTGGCCCTCAAGTGGCGGCCGGTGATGTGGCTGCACCTGCCCGCCGCGGCCTGGGGCGTGGCGGTGGAAGTGTTCCACCTGCCCTGCCCGCTGACCCGCTGGGAGAACATGCTGCGCCACCTCGCCGGGCAGGACGGTTATGGCGGCGGTTTTATCGAGCATTACATTCTTACGCTGATCTACCCGGCCGGGCTGACCCCACAGATTCAACTGGGGCTGGGCGCCGTGGTGTTGCTGATCAACAGTGCGGTGTATGTACGCTTGATCAGACAGCGTCAGGCAAACACCCCAGACCGAGCAACGTAGCTTCCACCGCCTGCTCCAGCGGCGTGTGCGGCTCGCGCCCCAAAGCCGCGACCAAGCGCTGGTTATCCAGACGCAATGGGGTTTGCCACAGGTAACGCATCTCCTGCATTTCGCGAAGGGTGACGACAAAGGGCGCGGCCACTTTCAGCAACCACCATGGGAAACGACCTACGCGTGGTTGCTGGCCCGTCCTGCGCAACACCACCTGCTGGATCGCCTGGGTCATCTGCGTGCCATCCGTGTCCATATGCCCGGCCATATGAAAGCGCGCAAAAGCCTCCAGGGTTGACCGGCGTTCAAGCAACTCGACCATGGTGCGCGCCACATCCGGCAAATAAGCCCATTGATGCGCCACACCCGGTGCGCCCGGATAACTGATGGCGTGTACCGGTTTACCGGGCTTGATCAAGCCTTGGGCAAACCAGTTGTTGGCCACCCGAGCGCCGAAAAAATCCCCGGCGCGCACAATCAACACACGGGCGCCACGGCGGGACGCCTGTTCCAGACGCTGCTCGAGTTGTACGCGGATAGCCCCCTTGCGCGTTTGCGGGTGCTGCGGCGAATCTTCATACAGCACCGGAAACACATCCGGCCCGAAGTTGTAGACCGTGCCCGGCAACACAATCGTCGCGCCCTCGGCGATGGCCGCCGCAATGCTGTTGTCGATCATCGGCATGACCAGCTCAGCCCAATTGCGGTAACCCGGTGGGTTGACGGCATGTACGATCACCGCACAACCACGGGCCGCCGCGCGTACCTCATCACGGTTGAGCGCGTCGCCCTCGATCCAGGAAAAGTCGGCATTCGCGCGGCGCGCCTTGCCCACATCCCGCGTCAGTGCACACACCTCCCAGCCTGCCGCGTGCAGTTGCCGCGCCACTTCACCGCCGATCCCGCCGGTTGCCCCCAGCACCAGAACCTTGCTCATGACCTTCTCCTACATTCGTTGGTGAGGCCATTGTGTGTGCAGCCTTGCTATAGATAAATTGCCGAAGACCATCCTGCCGCTATACATTTATGCATGGCATCGACTATTGGATGGGAGCTTTACCGGTCGTTCCTTGGCGTACTCAAGGAGGGATCGTTATCGGGTGCCGCGCGGCAGCTCGGTATCACACAGCCTACGGTGGGCCGGCACATCGCTGCGCTCGAAGCCGAACTGGGCGTGGTGCTGTTTACCCGTTCGCCTGCCGGGCTGTTGCCGACGGCGGTGGCCCACACCTTGCGCGCCCATGCCGAAACCATGGAACGCACCGCCGCCGCCCTGGAGCGCGCCGCGTCTGCCCACGGCGATGAAGTGCGCGGGGTGGTGCGGGTGTCGGCCAGCGAGGTGGTCGGCGTGGAAGTACTGCCGCCGATCATCACCCAATTGCGCCGCGAGCACCCGCACTTGCGGGTTGAACTGGTGCTGACCAACCGCCTCAGCGACCTGCTGCAATTGGAGGCCGACATCGCCGTGCGGATGGTCCGCCCCAGCCAGGAGCAACTGCTGGCGCAGCGCGTCGGCCTGATCGAAGTGGGACTGCACGCCCGCGACGATTACCTGCAACTGCAGGGCGTCCCTTTGCAGATGCAAGACCTGGCTGGCCATTCAGTGATCGGCTTCGACCAGGAAAACGCGTTTATCCGCAGCCTGGCGATCAAGGGCTTTGAACGCAGCGCCTTCGCCATCAGCAGCGACAGCGACCTGGCGCAATTGGCGCTGATCCGCGCCGGTGCCGGTATCGGCGGCTGCCAGGTGCAACTGGCCAAGCGCGACCCGCGTTTGCGCCGGGTACTGCCAGATGGCTTTGCGCTCAAATTGGACACCTGGGTGACCATGCACGAAGACCTGCGCAACAGCCCGCGCTGCCGGGTGACATTCGACGCGCTGGTGCAAGGTTTGCAGCGTTACGTACAGGATTGAGACAGCTTCACTGGTAAAGAATCAGTCTCCCTCAGTCCCTTCATAGACGCCCCCATGTCCGAAGCCTTCGAAGTCCCCAGCCCCCACGAAAAACACATCGAACACACCACCGAACATGCGCACGGGCGCGGTGACAATTTCGCCAGCCGCATCGCCGTAATGACCGCGTTGATGGCCACCCTGGGTGCCATGCTCAGCTACCAGGCCGGCTCCACCGAAAGCGAAGCGGCCATGGACAAGAACAACGCCGCCATCATCAAGACCGAAGCCGCCAACCAGTGGAACTACTACCAGGCCAAATCCAGCCGCCAGAACCTGGCGGAGCTGGCCACGCATATTCCGGGTGTAGATGCCGCGCATTACAAGGACGAAATCGAGCGCTACAAGGGCCAGAAGGAGGAGGTGCGCAAACAGGCCGAGAAGCTTGAGGCGACATCCAAGGAATGGGACCAGAAATCCGAAGAGGCACTGCACCAGCATCACCGCTGGGCACAGGCAATGACCGCGATTCAGATCGCGATTTCGTTGGCGGCGATTACGTTGTTGACGCGTAAAGAGTGGCTCAAGCGCCTGTCCTACACCGCAGGTGGAGTGGCGATGGTGCTGGGTAGCCTGGCCTGGCTGCACCTCTGACAGCATGTGGGAGCTGGCTTGCCTGCGATGGCGGTGGGTCAGGCAACATCACTGTTTGCTGAACCACCGCCATCGCAGGCAAGCCAGCTCCCACATTTGATCTGTGGTGTTTTAACGGTTGGGTTCCATCTCGGCATCGCTATATAGTAAAACGCATAACGACCAGCACAGCCTGACTGCGAGGGAACACCGGTGACTGCACAACCCAAAGAAGCCGTGGGCGCCGCCTACAGCATCGACGCCATGCGCTACGCCCAAGCCATGACCTGGCAAGCCATCGAACACCTCGCCCAACGCATCCGCCCCGGCATGCTTGAATCCGAGGCTCGCGAGCTGGGCAAACAGGTACTCACTGAGCTCGACATGCAACGCATCTGGCACCCGCTGCTGGTGCGTTTCGGCGCCAACACCCTCAAGGCTTTCAACCAACGCTCCGAAGGCGACCCGGTGCTGGCTGAAAACGATATCTTCTTCATCGACATGGGCGCCGTGTGGCAAGGCCATGAAGGCGACGCCGGTGCCACCTTCACCGTTGGCGACGACGCGGACATGATCGCCTGCGCCAACGCCGCCAAGGCGCTGTTCGACCGCGTACAATCGCGCTGGCAAAACGACCAGGTCGCAGGCCTTGAGCTTTACCGCTACGCCCAAGAGCAAGCCCAAGCCATGGGCTGGCGCTTGAACCTCGACATCAAGGGCCACCGCGTCAGTGACTTCCCCCACGCCATCCATCGCGGCGGCGACCTGGGCGATTTCGAGCATTACCCGAATGCCGGGCTGTGGATCCTGGAAATCCAGATCGCCCACCCGAGCAAGCCCTACGGCGCTTTTTACGAAGACCTACTCGCTTAAGGAACATCCATGGAACGCTCCACCCAATTTCCCGTGCTGCTGTTTTCCTACGGCACCTTGCAGGACAAAGCCGTGCAACTCGCCAACTTCGGCCGGGAACTGGTCGGCCAGCACGACGCCATGCTCGGCTATGCGCAAAGCTGGGTAGAAATTACCGACCCGCAAGTGCTCGCCACCAGCGGCAAGACCCATCACCCGATTGTCGCGCGCACCGAGGAAAAGGCTGCCAGCGTTGAAGGCATGGTCTTTCAGATTAACGAGCAGGAACTGGCGGCAGCGGATGCGTATGAGGTGTCGGACTATAAGCGCGTGTCCGTGGCGTTGGCTTCGGGTCTTACAGCGTGGGTGTACGTGCAGGTGTGAAAATGAAACATCCAGGTAATTGATTTCAATCTGCCAATGCAGGAATTAAAGTAGCGCCCCCTCGAGAATTGAATCCCGAGGGTCAGTCCATGGAGTTTCACAGTGAAGTACGTCAGTAAAGTAGTTGCAGCAGCTGTTCTCGGTTTCACCCTCGCAGGCTGCACCGGCACCGCCATCAAATCCCCGCAGTACGACAGCAGCCAATACACCGTTTTGGGCCACAGTGAAGGCAGTGCCACCGGCATCATGTTGCTCGGCGTCATCCCGATCGGCCAGAACAACCGCTTCGTGCGCGCCCAGGATGCCGCCATCAAGGCCAAAGGCGGCGACGCGCTGATCAACACCCAAGTGCAGGAAAAATGGTTCTGGGCCTGGGTACTGAATGGTTACACCACCAAGATTTCGGGTGATGTGATCAAGCTGAAAACCGCGCAGTAAGTATCAAGTTGTCAGGGCGCAGACCCTGGCAAGCGACGTATCATGGGCCAACCATTCGAGGACGGCCCATGAACCTCAGTATTCTCTACGCACTCGCCGCTGCTGCCCTGTTCGGCGCCAGCACGCCGCTCGCCAAAAGCCTCGGCCTGAACCTTTCGCCCGTACTGCTCGCCGGCCTGCTCTACCTCGGCAGCGGTCTAGGCCTGGCCTGCGTGCGCCTTATCCGTGATCGCGGCTGGAAACCCAGCGGGCTGACCCGTGCTGAATGGCCCTGGCTGCTCGGCGCCATCGCCTTCGGTGGCATCCTCGGCCCGGTTGCCTTGATGTTCGGCCTCACGCGCACCGCCGGCGCGACCGCCTCCCTGATGCTCAACCTTGAATCGGTGCTGACTGCCGTGATCGCCTGGCTGGTGTTCAGAGAAAACGCCGACCGCCGCATCGTCCTCGGCATGCTCGCGATCGTGCTGGGCGGCGTGGTGCTGTCATGGTCCGACGGCGGCGGCGCCAGCCACGACTGGACCGGGCCGTTTGCCGTGGCGGTAGCTTGTTTGTGCTGGGGGATTGATAACAACCTGACGCGCAAGGTCTCGGCCTCGGACGCGCTGTTTATCGCCGGAGCCAAGGGGTTGATTGCCGGGCTGGTGAATAGCAGCCTGGCGCTTTACCTCGGCGCGCAAATACCGGGTGTGGCACAGCTGGCGCCCATCTTGTTGGTTGGGTTTTTGGGGTATGGCATCAGCCTGGTCATGTTTGTGCTGGCGTTACGCGGGCTGGGCAGCGCGCGCACGGGCGCTTACTTCTCAACGGCGCCGTTCCTCGGCGCGGCTGTTGCCCTGCTGATGTTTGGGGAATCGGTGACAGTGGCGTTCTGGATTGCATCAGCGCTGATGGCCGTGGGCGTGTGGCTGCACCTGACGGAGCGGCATGCCCATGAGCATCTGCATGAAGCGACGGAACATGGGCATCGGCATGTGCATGATGAACATCATCAGCATGAGCACGGGTTTGAGTGGGACCCGGCGCAGCCGCATAGCCATGTGCATGTTCATAGTGTGATGCGGCATAGCCATGCGCATTTTCCGGATGTGCATCATCGGCATCGGCATTGAGGGCCGGCAGTTCACAAAATGTATTAGGGCGGCTCGATTGGCCGCCCTTTTAGCGAAATACGGTTACGTTCAGGCGTAGCGCCCCTTGTAACCTTTATGCTCGTACTCCCAGCCCTTGCACGCCAGCCCCACATGCTTGGGAATCAAAGCAGCGCCGCTGCTATAGGCGGTGATGGTCCTGCGAGAGAACCCCAACTCCACAGCAGCTGCGGAAAGGGACAGGTTGTTACTGAGCATCCACTGCCGGAAATCCTGTGTCAGCATCACCTCACCGGATTGCTCCAATGCTAGACGGTGCAGCGTGACAGCTGACAGTTCGAGGTCGTTACCCCACGTCACATCAAACCCCCACTCACCGACTTCTACTTGGCTAAATCGAGCCAAATCCAGAAGAGGTTTGAGGATCGGAAAGGCATTTATATGATCGAGAAGATCAACGGTATGCCGCTTGCCGTTATTCCATTCGATCTGTAAGGCACGCTTGCCGGCAACTGGTTGCACAGCAGAGATGCGAAGCTTGCTGGTCATAAGTCAGTTCCTCCGGTTTTGTTCATCCCATACGCGCTTGAGATCCGCGATATGAGCTTTTGCCCAAAGCAGGGCGGCTTTCAAGGCCTTTGTTTCTGCCCCTGTACCGAGCACAACAAGCCCTTCTATCTGAACCAGCGACTCGCCATCCGGCGTCTGCACGTGAAAGTGCGGCGGCGCGTGGTCGTCGGGATAGATTTTTATTTTCCAGTTTCGTTCACTGTGAAGGGTCGCCATGGAGACGGATGCTAGAGAAAAAATTTCCCTAGCACAATTGTAATTTCAAACGTTTACTCGATTTGCCACTCCCGAGGTTGCAGGGTTCGTAGGTAGGACTGCCCATGCCCAGCAATCCAGGCAACGTCCTACAAACCGTTCAGAAGCGTCGGCCTCGCACTTCAAAATCGTCGAGCCTATAGTCACTCGGTCGCCCATATGGCGGCCGGGTTTGGCGACTCGATGATAAGACGGAATGTAAACGACGCTATTTCAGGCGACTGCCATTTTTGGCTGTAGACCATGAAAACTCCGTCGTTATTATCTTTGTCTCAATGGATTTAACGCATGAACCAATACATAGCCCTCACCAGCAACGACAGCGCCACCCCCGCCCTTTTTGTCGATACCACCGTCCCCCTGGAAATCCTCCTCGACGCCGCGAGTTTTCGGCTGCGTGCCGTCACCCAAGTCCTTGAGAACCTTGCACTGCGCAGCGAGATCAGCAGTGATGCCGTTGTTCTCAGTGATTTTGCCCTGCTGTGCTCAATCCCGTTGCGCGACGGCTGCGATTTGCTGGACGTCATAGGCCGACGCATGGATGTACCCGGCGCGTGATCTAGAAACGGCAGCTTTCAAACTCCAGAGATCACAAAACCCCTGGTTTCTCCCGAAATCAGGGGTTTAATTGCCTCGCATGGAGCCCGTGACAAGACTCAAATAAATCTGTCCTTTTCCTTTCTCAGACGGCGGCTTTAGCATCCACCTGGTAAAAATCCGCCATGTAATCCACAAACGCCCTGACCTTGGGCGCCAAGTGCCGGGATTGCGGGTACAGCGCGTAATAACGCCACTCGCCCATCGAGTAGTTGGGCAGGATGGGCACCAGTTGCCCTTGCGCCAGGTTGTTGCGCACCGTCGCATGCGTGAAGCAGCCGATGCCTGCGCCGGCCAGTGTGGCGGCGTGCAAGGCAGTGATGGTGTTGGTCTTGAATTGGCCTTTGGGCGTGACGCTCACGGTTGCACCACGGGCCGAGGTGAGTTGCCAGTCTGACGCCTCCCCGACAAACCTCAGCAAGCGGTGCTCGTCGAGTTCCTGGGCGGTGCGCGGTAAACCGTGGGTGTGGATGTAGGCAGGCGACGCCACCAGCACGCGTTTTGAAACAGTCAAGGTGCGGGCGATCAGCGTGGTATCACCCAACGCGCTGGCGATGCGGATGGCGACATCAAAGCCCTCGGCCACCAAGTCAACGAATCTGTCGTCGCAGCACAGTTCAAGTTCGATATCGGGATAACGCTTCTGGAACCCCGGCAGCCAATGCGGCAAGTCCAGCGTGCCCACCACCAGCGGCACACTGACCCGCAACAGGCCTTCGGGGCGCTGATGCCCCTGTGCCATGGCCTGGGTAGCCGCATCGAGGCGGTCAAGAATATCGACACAGGCTGCGAAGTACTGCTCCCCAGGGCCGGTCAGGCTGAAACGTCGGGTATTGCGGTTGATCAACTGAACGCCCAGTTCAAGTTCCAGCTGCTGCAACTGCCGAGATATCGTCGAGTGGGTAGTGTCCAGCCGCTCTGCCGCAGCAGAGAAGCCCTTGGCCTCGACAATGCACCGAAAGGCGCGCATGGCAGATAGCTGGTTCATGAAGCGGGCGTTACTCCAATGAGTGATCAGGCTGATCAGTGAACCGGCAAGGCGACGATTTGCGCGGTGGTCAGCACTGAACCGAAGGTGTCTTCGATCTCGGCCAGCGCCGAGTCATGCAGTTGGTCTTTGGTCACCGAACGCCCATTGGCGCGAGAGATGGCGCGGGTTGCCGTGGCGTCGGATGCTACCACAACGTCGTAGCCCAACGGCGTGGCGTCGCGGGCCGCAGCGGCGACACAGGCGTGGGTCATGAGGCCGGAAATGATCAGCGTCTTGATCCCGGCTTTCTTCAGCTGGGCATCAATATCGGTGCTGGCGAACACGCTGACGGTGGTTTTCTGAATAACCTTGTCCTGCGGGCGTGGCTGCATCAGCGGATGGAAATCCACGGTCTTGCCATCTTTGGCAAATACTGCGGCGCCATTTGGAGCGATGTGCTGCACGTGGATCACCTGGATGTGTTCCTTGTCTGCGAAGGCAATCAGGCGCTGAGTGTTTTCCAGGGCTTTCATGCCATCCGGGATCGGCATGCGGCCGGTGTAGTACTCATTCTGGAAGTCGATCACCAACAGTGCGGTGGTCTTGGCGTCCAGTTTGTCAGTTGGCTTGGCACCGAACATGGCGCGAATGGTTGGGTGTGGGTTAGCCGGTGCCTCGGCGGCGGCAGCAAACTGGCCGAGGCCCATCATCAAGCCCAGGCCGATGACGGCAGATTTGAACAGCTTGGGCAGAAGGCGGCTCGATGGAGTGGCGAATGTGCAAGTCATGATGCAGTCCTGTTTGACGAGTTGAATTAGGGTGCTGAAAGGCCGACCGTTAGCGCACAGACAAGCCGACGACCTGGGACGTGGTCAGCACGTCACCAAAAGTGTCTTCAATCTCAGCGAGTGCCGAGGCATGCAGTTGGTCCTGGGTCACCGACTCACCGTTGGCACGGGTGATTGCCCGGGTTGCCGAGGCATCGCTAGCAACCACAATGGCGTAGCCCAATGCCGCACCATCACGGGCCGCACCCGCGACACAGGCGTGAGTCATCAAGCCGCAGATGATCAGGGTACGGATGCCCTGGTGCTGAAGTTGGTTGTGCAGGTCAGTGCTGGCGAACACGCTGACGCTGGTCTTCTGCACCAGTGTGTCTTGAGCGCGCGGCTGCATCAGTGGGTGGAAATCGACGGTGTTGCCGTCCTGGGCAAACACTGCGGAACCGGCCGGTGCGAGGTGCTGGATGTGAATGACCGGGATCTTCTGCTGGTCGGCGAATTCGACCAGGCACTGGGCGTTATGCAGCGCGGCCGCACCTTCGGGGATCGGCATTTTGCCGTTGAAATATTCGTTCTGGAAATCGATGACCAGCAGTGCGGTGGTGGCTGGGTCAAGCTGGGTGACGGGCGTTGCGCCAGACATTGCGCGGATGGTCAGTTGAGAGGTGTTGGTCATTTGTGCGTTTCCTTAAACCGTGACGGGGTGAGTGGCGTCGAGTTTAAGGGGGGCTTTCATGTTTGAAATACACACAGGAATGAACAATATCTGTGCAAAAACTGCACATTTATTGCGAAATAAACCGGTCGTGTCCAGCTAATATCAGGCAGTTAAGAGGTCACTTTATTGTGGCGAGCAGGCCACCCCTGTGTTGATCCACGAAGCGGTGTAAGCACTTTCTTACTGGCCCACCAAGAGAAGTGAGCGATTGAATAAATCCGTCCCGTTTTTCAGTGTTAGCCAGTTGAGGTGGGATTGGTATACCAGCCATACCGGATCTGGTATCCACGCTCACAAAAAAGCCCCCCACACTTGGCTTCGATGTGGGGGCCTGTTTTATATAAGTGGCGTTATTCGAATTTCGCTTTCAATCTAACTTTCGTGAACCGTCGCAATCGGCTAATCGAAACCGACCGATCGCTTCTAGAAACCCGGGCTATTTACCTATATCTGGGTGTGGGTGTGAGCCTGTAACGAATCCGGCACACCAGTGCGAATTAACCCACCTTCCTCAATCCACGTTTGGGTCGACTGGTAAGCGCGCTTTAGGAGCTGATCTGTTTGGCTGAAATCGAATACCGAAGCATTTAATGGGCACAAGGGCGCAACAACGTGAATAGACGCCCGCGGAGCGTACAACTCAATATCACGTACCAGTTGACGCATGCTCATTAAATTGAGTGTGTGCAAGGCTAATGCAACGAGCCCGATCGGCGGATTAGGGCAGGCACAACCGAAACCAGTTGGTACCACAACAACACGATTGGCCCCTAGTGAGATCGCACTGGCAATAGGTGTGTTGCTAGCCACGCCACCGTCAATTAAGAGTTTGTTACTTATTCGGACGGGTGGAAACACCAGCGGGATCGCTGCGCTGGCGAGTAATGCCTGCTCAGCACTGCCACTGGAAAGTAACTCTTCAGCACCGCTGAGCAGATTGGTGGTGACGATATACAAAGGCAACTCAGTATCTTCGATCAATTTCACCGGCAGCGACCGGCGCACCAGGTGTTGTAACGCTGAAGCGCGTAGAAGATATCCACGACGTCGCAATATTGCCGTCAGGGTGTCGATTACAGAAAATGGAAACACATCCGCCTTTCGCAAACCCCGCCAGAAGTCAGCGAGCTCAGCGATCCCCTGCGCATTCGGCCTGGCTGCGAAATACGCACCATTGATGGCCCCGACAGATGCGCCGACCACCAGATCGAATCTAATGCCGTCTTCCACAAGAGCTTGCAACATTCCAACCTGAACCGCACCGAGGCTACCGCCACCTGCGAGAACGAGTGCAGTTTTTACAGTCGCCATGGCAGACCTCCAGTGGAAATCTCAGTACCATTTTTCGAGTGCCAACATCCAGGCAGTTGGGAAATCACCATGATGCTCACATATCAAAAACAGACTGGTACTCCGCAATTGCCGAAAAAACCTTTAAACGCGCTCGGTGCAAAAGCACTCTTACGTTAGTCAGCGATATTCCGAGGAGCGTAGAAATTTCATCCAGCTCCAATCCAGAGCGCTCTCTCAGTATCAACACGCTTCTTTGCAGATCCGGTAGCGCCTCAAGAGCAACGTTAATTCGAGCATATAGCTCGGATTCGCTCAGAAGTGCTTCGGGGCTATCTTCATGCAACGCCCCAGGCGAAGTGTAGGAAAGATCATCTACAAATAAAACGCTTCTTCCTTCAACCCAAGAGGTACATGGGATACAGTTCGATTCACTGCGCCGAGCTTTGTATCTACATTTCGCCGTATTCGACGTGATCCTTAGCATCCAGGTTTTTAAGCTGGATCGTCTCTGAAATTTCCCCATGCCTCTCACAATCGCAAGCCATGCATCTTGCACTACATCGTCCGCATGGCGCGGCCCCACGATTCCATAAGCTATGGCCCTCATTGCGCCCTGATGCGTGCACACCAAATCACGATATGCGTCTTGTTCTCCGCGCAATAGGCGGTCCAAAAAATGAGCGTCATCCGTGGCGTTCATGGCAGTACCTGACTGTGGTCCTATCATGATCGTAGCTGTCCTTGGCAGGAATGATGGTTCGGATCAAGAAATGCCTGAACCGCTCATCGCACTGCATCGCTTGATGATCTCGGATACTCATCGCACTCGAGCCCTCAAGAGGACATACGGATCAATCCCTCCGCTGGATGCACAGCACAGAGAATCAAATAAGGGAGGAGATTAGGTATGGCAATGAATCGCCTTTGCTTTGATTGACACCATTGAGTTGCAGCTACCTGCCAAAGTTAGCCAACCGCATACCCAATCAACGGCGCAGAGATGCAATGCATCTCGCGAACAAAAAACACACCAAAAATGCGCACTAGTCCCATGACGGCCCCATGGGGCTATTTTTTGGACGCCAAAAACCACAAACCCCCGACTTTCACTAGGAAAATCAGGGGTTTGTGTTTGTAGAATGTGGCGGTGAAGGAGAGATTCGAACTCTCGATACAATTTCTTGTATACACACTTTCCAGGCGTGCTCCTTAAGCCACTCGGACACTTCACCGTATCTCGTCAAACCAGTTCAGTCTGTCGAGGCGCGCTAATGTAGTCGAAAGCCTTTCTGATGGCAAAGGTTTTTTTCAGAATTTTCATGCGCTTAGACGGTTATGCCGTGACTCGCCCGGTGAGGGGTGGTGAATCTGCCATTCTTGGGCATCGGTTGCGGGTGTCTGGCGCGGCGGCTGTGCCTTGCTGCGGGCCGTCTACCCTTGGGAATGCGGGAAAAGTCTGACTGTGTAGTCAGTCACGGCGCTTTACCGGGACGGGCGTGGTGGGTAACGTCTGCGCATGCGCTTCTATTAACAGCCTATCAATAACAATTCCTACAAGGAACCGCGTCATGAGTGAGTTGATTGCCTACCACCTCGAAGACGGTATCGCGACCCTGACCTTGAGCAACGGCAAGGTAAACGCCATTTCTCCAGCAGTGGTTGCTGAGTTCAACGCTGCGCTGGATCAGGCCGAGAAGGATCGGGCGGTGGTGATCATCACCGGCACGCCGGGGATTCTGTCGGGTGGTTATGATTTGAAGGTGATGACCGCTGGCCCTAAAGAAGCCATTGGTCTGGTGACGTCGGGTTCGACGTTGGCGCGGCGCCTGTTGTCGCACCCGTTCCCGGTGATTGTGGCGTGCCCTGGGCATGCGGTGGCCAAGGGTGCGTTCCTGCTGTTGTCGGCGGATTACCGGATCGGCGTGGAAGGCCCGTTCAGCATTGGCCTGAACGAAGTGGCGATCGGCATGACCATGCACCACGCCGGTATCGAGTTGGCGCGGGATCGTCTGCGTAAATCGGCGTTTCATCGCTCGGTGATCAATGCCGAGATGTTTGATCCGCAGGGCGCGTTGGGCGCTGGCTTCCTGGATAAGGTGGTGGCGCCGGAGGAGTTGCACGCAGCGGCCCTGGAAGCGGCGCGGCAGCTGAAGAAGATCAATATGAATGCCCACAAGCACACCAAGTTGAAGGTGCGCAAGGCACTGTTGGAAGCCTTGGATGATGCAATCATTCAGGATCAGGGCCACAACCTGGGCTAATGCCCTATAGC
>NZ_WKDB01000071.1:0-31500 GCF_021606215.1 Pseudomonas sp. PA-5-4B
CACCCCTCAACAGGGTAAAAACCCCACCTCCACACCTAAACCCCCCCCCCACTGTGGCGAACAGGTTGCCCCTGGGTGGGGCAGCGCAGCAGCCCCAATAGGGAAAAAGCGAGATACTAGCGTTAACCAGTGTCGTCTGTTTTGGGGCTGCTGCGCAGCCCAACGCAGGGCAAGCCTGCTCGCCACATGAGTACGTTCAGCCGTTCAATGAGCCCTGCGAACCTCTCACCGCTTCGACAACTCCATAATCATCCGACTCAACAAATAAACCCGTGGCGCCACGCTCTCCACCTCGGCATATTCCTCCGGCGTATGAATATTCCCACCGACAATCCCAAACCCATCCAACGTCGGCGTCCCGACCCCAGCCGACAAGCTCGCATCCGCCGCCCCGCCGCTGCCTTCAATGGTCAACTTGCGGCCCAGTTCGCCGTAGATTCCCTGGGCAATCGCGACCAATTTGTCCGACTCCGGCGTCTGTGGCATCGGCGGCAGGCCGCGCAACAAACTCGTTTTCACTTCAGTGTCCGGGATCAGCTTATTGGCTGACACCCGCGCCAGGTCTTTTTCGATCCGATCAAACTCTTCCGGCAGTGCCGCGCGCACGTCGGCTTTGGCGGTGGCTTGGTCGGGGATGACGTTGGTGCGGTCGCCGGCCTTGATCACGGTGAAGTTGATGGTGGTTTTCTTCTCTTCATCGCCGAGTTTGCCCAGTTGCAGAATCTGGTGCGCGGCTTCCATGGCGGCGTTGCGGCCCAGTTCGGGGGCGACGCCGGCGTGGGCGGCTTTGCCTTTGACTTCGACCACGGCGGTGGCGCTGCCTTTGCGCCATACCACCAGGCCGTCGGCTGGGCGACCGGGTTCCAGGTTCAAGGTTACGTCGTGGGCCTTGGCGGTTTTGCGGATCAGTTCGGAGGCGGCTTCTGAGCCGGTTTCTTCGCTGGCATCGAGCAGGAAGGTGATTTGCGCGTAGTCCTTGAAGCCCTGGTTTTTCAGGACTTTGAGCGCGTAGATGCCGGCGACGATGCCGCCCTTGTCATCCATCACGCCGGGGCCGTAGGCGCGGCCATCCTTGATATGAAACGGTCGCTCGGCGGCCGAGCCTTCCTTGAACACGGTGTCCATGTGCGCCATCAGCAAGATCTTGGCTTTACCGGTGCCCTTGAGAGTGGCGATCACATGGCTGTTGTTAGCCGCTTTGTCGGGCACCAGCTCAATGTTGAAACCGAGCTGCTTGAGCTCATCCACGGCAATGTCGCGCACTTGGGTCAGGCCCGGCTCGTAGCCAGAACCCGAATCGATGTTCACCAGGCGTTCGAGCAGTTTCAGGGCCTCGGCCTTGTACTGTTCGGCATCCGCCTGGATTTGCTTGTGGGGTTCGGCGCTGTAGGCCGGCACGGTGAAGGTCAGGGCCAGGGTGGCGGCCAGCAGGGTACGGGAGAAGGTGAAGAGCATGGACCGGTCCTTGTTGTTGTGGGGGTGTGCTGCGCTACCCTACCCCACTAAACCGAGCGTAACCAACTGCCTTGCACGGAACTGACGCGGTTGCGCCCGCTGCTCTTGGCCTCATACAGCGCCTGGTCGGCGTCGTTGAGCCAACTGGTGGAGTCGGCGTGCGCCGGCTGGTACGGCGCCAGGCCAATGCTCAAGCTGGCGCGCAGGGTCGGGTCTTGCACATAGGCCAGTGCGCTGAAGCGATCACGCAAAGCGTCCATCACTTCGGTGGCGCGATTGAGCGGCATGCCTGGCAAAATCACACAGAACTCGTCGCCGCCATAGCGCCCGGCCAGGTCGGACGCCCGCAGGTTCTGGCGCAACACCTTGCTGAGTTGGCGCAGCACGATGTCGCCGGTGACATGCCCGTAGGTGTCGTTGATGGTCTTGAAATGGTCGATGTCGATCAGCGCAATGGCCGCGCCCACCTGTTCACGGCGGCAACGTTGAAACTCGATTTCCAGATGGTCCTTCCAGGCGCCGTGATTGAGCAGGCCGGACAGGCTGTCGGTGCGGCTCAAGGCCAGCAACTCGCGCTTGTGGCGGGCCAGGGTCACGGCCTGGCGGTAGCAGATCCAGCCCAGCGCCAGGGGATACAGCATCAGGATCGGCAGGCACGCATACAGCTGCGCCTCGCTGGTCACCGCGACAAACGCCGGCGCGAACACCAGCAGGGCGGCGCCGATGCCCAGCCCCTGCGCCACCCAGCCGGCGAGCATAAAGCGCGGCCCGCCGATGGCGACGTTGTTCATGGTCATCATCGACAGCGTGGTCACGCTGGGCAGCGGGTTGAAGTGCATGGCACCGACCCAGAAGCCGCCGCAGAACGAATCGAAGAGTAAATTACGCCGTTCGCTGCGCAGTGAGTTGCTCGCCCGGCGCGACAACTGGTAGGCCAGGTGCGGCCACACAAACGCGTTAATCAGCATCCAGGCCCACACCCACAGCGACGGGTGCAAGGGGTACATGCCAAATACCACGCAGACAAAACCGAGCGTCAGCCCCAAGAGCCGCGATTTGAACAGGCGCGAAGCGAGCGGAAGTCCATTTCCTCCGGCGGCTGACATGGTGGGGTGTAATCCTGGATGAGTGCCTGGAGTCTAACAGGGCAACGTCAAAGCGCCACTACTGCTTACCTGCTAATACTTCAGTGCGAAAACCCGCGCGCCAGCATCAACGCAACACCCAATAGCAGCACCGCCGTGATCCGCTGCAACAGCACCCGGCGCTTGGGGTTTTCCAGCACGTGCTTGATGCGCTGGCCGAAATAGCAGTACAGGCAGCCGCTGGCAAACTGCAGGGTCAGAAACGTCAACCCGAGGATGGCGATATCCGCCGCCGAGCTGTGCTCGCCTGCACCGGCAAACTGCGGGAACACGGCGCTGAACATGATGATGGTCTTGGGGTTGGAAAACCCGGTGAGCAACCCCTTGCCGAACAGGCTGCGCGAGCCTTCCACGGCGCCGCCCTGGTTGATCGACACGCCGCTGCTGGTCCACTGCTTGTAGGCCAGGTACAGAATATAGGCCACACCGACAAACTGGATGGTCTGGGTAATGGCGAGGTTGCCCTTGATCAGTTCCGAAAAGCCCACGGCAAAGATCAGGATGGAAATCAGGTAGGACACACTGGCGCCGATCTGGGCCGGGATCGAACTGCGCAAGCCGTCCTTCAAGCCCAGGCTTAACAGCAACAGGGTCATGGGGCCGGGGCTGAAGGTCATGGTGGCGCAAAACAGCAGGAAGTAGAGAAACGAAGACAGCGTTAACGCACTTGTCATGGGCCAGAACCTTGGAATGGTAAAAACAACAACGGGGCGCGCTTGAAACGCACGCCCCCTGCGCCTGTCAGGCAACGGCAATTTCAGTGGTCAGGGATTCACGGTACATCAGCGCCAGGTCGGCCAGGGCGGCCTTCGCGGTCTGGTTGCGGGTTTCGAACGCCACCAGGCCCTTCCAGTTGGTTTCAACGATGGCCTGCACCACGTCGGCGTAATCACAGTTGCCGTCATGAATGCCGAAGTGCTGATCCTGCACGCCATTGTTGTTGCTGAAAGAAATGCCCTTGATCAAGTGGTGATACTTGCGCACCACGTCGGCCGGCAGGCCGTTCTCGATGTTGGCGTGGCCCGCATCCAGGAAGAAGTACACGTTGCCATGGGCCTTCAAGCACTCGAACACAAACGCGTATTCGGCCTCATGGGTAAAGATGTAGTGGAACGGCCGGTAGTTGACGTAGTTGGACAGGTTCTCCAGGTAGATATCCGTGCCCTTGGCCTCGGCGTAGCTCGCCAGTTCCTGTACCGACTTGAGGTAGTGTTCCAGCGCAACTTTCTTGGCCATCAGCACCATTTTTGGCTCAACGATGCAGCCGCCGTGGATGATCAACGGCGCGCCCAGGCGGCTGGCGATATCAATCTCTTTTTTTACGTAGTCCACCGCCGCTGCGCGGAACGCCTCGACGTCACTGCCCAGCGGCGCCTTGAAGTTGCCGTGGAAGATCGGCTTGACGCCGGTGGCGGCGATTTGCGCCTGCAGGCTCTCAATGCGTGCATCGGTCCAGTCGTCGACCATCTCGCCGAACAGGCTGCCGTCGATGTACCAATGGGTGCAATCACCCTCGATAGCGGTTTGCAGGCCTTTTTCGGCGCTGAGGTATTTCTGGTGCGCCACACCGGTACAGAACGGCACGGTGGGGTTGATCAGTTTGCTTTCCATGGAGCGATTCCTTTCGTTGATGGAGGATTAGAGTTCAATGGCCATAAAGTCGGCCTTGGTCACGCCGCAGTCAGGGCATGTCCAGTCTTCCGGCACTTCTTCCCAAGGGGTGCCGGCCGGGATTCCGTCCTCCGGAATACCCAATTCTTCTACGTACATAAAACCGCAGGGGGCGCACATATAAGTCTTCATGAGAATGCGAAATCCATTGCTCGCGTGTAAGAAACTTCGCCAGTTTCCGGCGAGATGGCGCGCAGTCTAGGGCAGCGTCATTGCACAAGGCAGGTAAAGTGGTGCCTAATCCGGCCTAACTTCACCGGTAAAAGCACCGGCAAAGACAAGGAAGGTTTATGTTTGTATCCGCCATCGCTTTTGTGGAAGGCACGCCCAAGGTGCAGCAGATCGTCGACGCCTTCAGCCAGGCCATCGAGGCCGGTGAATGGGCACCCGGCAGCAAGTTGCCGTCGGTGCGTGAGCTGACCCAGACCCTGGGCGTCAGCAAGTTCACCCTCAACGAAGCACTGGACCGCCTGCGCGGGCGCCACCTGCTGACCTCAAGCCAGGGCCGCGGCTATTTTGTGGCGATGGAAACCGCACGCCCGGCCGCCGCGACCTGGGTCGACCTGCTGCCCCAAGACCTGCTCAGCGTGCTGCGCCGCCCGCTGGTCACCGCCAGCGGCGAGCTGCGCCCCGGTGGCGGGCACTTGCCGGAGGACTGGTTGAACGGCGAGGCCATCCGCCAAACGATGCGCAGCGTGGTGCGTGCGCCGTCACTGCGCATCGCCGGCCTGGGCACGCCGGCCGGGTTGCTGCCCTTGCGCCAGGCCCTGCAACAGAAGCTGCACGGCGAAGGCTTGTCGGTACCGGTGGAACAGATCATCACCACGCCCAACACCGTGCAGGGCCTGGACATGCTCATGCGCCTGCTGGCGCGCCCCGGCGACACGGTGCTGCTGGACGCGCCGTGCTACTTCAACTTCCACGCCAACCTGGCCCTGCACGGGGTCAAAGTGGTGACCATCGAGCGGCGCCCCGACGGTTTTGACTTTACTGCCCTCGAACAGCTGCTGGCCGAGCATCGCCCCAGCCTGTACCTGACCACCAGCGTGCTGCATAACCCCACCGGCCATTCCTTCAGCCCCGGCCAGGCGTTTCGCCTGCTGCAACTGACCCAGCAGTACCATTGCCATATCGTCGAGGACGACCTCTACGGCGACCTGCATCCCAACCCGCCGCCGCGCCTGGCCGCCCTCGCCGGGCTGGATCAGGTCACCTACCTGTCCGGGTTCTCCAAGATCCTCAGCGCCAACACCCGCGTCAGCTACGTGGTGGCCGCGCCGCAATTGGCCGCCAACCTCACCAACATGAAGCTGATGAGCGGCGGCGTGACCTCGGAGCTGTTCGAGCAGATCGTCTACCGCATGCTCAGCGAAGGCAGCTACGCCAAGCACCGCAAGCGTATGGTCCAGCGTTTGATGGAGTCCGGCGGGCGCGTCGAACAATGGCTCAAGCGCTGTGGCTGCGAGCTGCCGATGGCGTATGAAGGCGGGATGTTTATCTGGGCGCGCCTGCCCAAGGGCGTAAACGGTGAACTGCTGGCCCAGGAGGCGTTGAAACGCAGCCTGGTGCTGGCGCCGGGCGCGCTGTTCGGCTACGACCCGGCGCACCTCAATTCGATGCGCTTCAATGTCGCCCACACTGATGAGCCGCGCGCCCAGCGGGTGTTCGAGGCGCTGTTGCTCAAGGCCGTGCGCCACTGATTTTTGCTTCGCCGTGTATCTGGTCAGCGCCAGATACACTGCAATACAAAGCGCACAAGGCAAAGGCTGCGGCGATGGCTAGACTGCGGCCAAGAGCATTTAACGAGGAAGGCAGCATGGATCATGTCGATCACATCCTGATCGTCGATGACGACCGGGAAATCCGCGAACTGGTGGGCAATTACCTGAAGAAAAACGGCATGCGCACCACCGTAGTCGCCGACGGCCGCCAGATGCGCAGCTTCCTCGACACTACCCCCGTGGACTTGATCGTGCTGGATATCATGATGCCCGGCGACGACGGCTTGCAGCTGTGCCGCGAACTGCGGGTGGGCAAGCACAAAGCCACGCCAGTGCTGATGCTCACGGCGCGCAACGATGAAACCGACCGCATCATCGGCCTGGAAATGGGCGCCGATGATTACCTGGTCAAGCCTTTCGCCGCGCGTGAATTACTCGCGCGCATCAACGCGGTATTGCGCCGCACACGCATGCTGCCACCGAACCTGATAGTGAGTGAAACCGGGCGGCTGATCCGCTTTGGTCGCTGGCGCCTGGACACCACCGCCCGCCACCTGCTCGACGAGGACGACACCCTGGTGGCCCTCAGCGGCGCCGAATACCGTCTGTTGCGGGTGTTTCTCGACCACCCGCAGCGCGTACTCAACCGCGACCAATTGCTGAACCTGACCCAGGGGCGTGACGCCGACTTGTTCGATCGCTCCATCGACCTGCTGGTGAGCCGCTTGCGCCAACGCTTGCTGGATGACGCCCGCGAACCGGCCTATATCAAGACTGTGCGCAGCGAGGGTTATGTGTTTTCACTGGCGGTGCAAATCCTCGGGGCCGAGCAATGAGGCCATGGCGGCTTGGCTGGCCGCGCACACTGGCGTCCCAACTGTCGCTGATTTTTCTGATCAGCCTGGTGTGTGCCCATGGGTTGTCATTCAGTGCGCAGTTCTACGAGCGCTATATCAGTGCGCGCACGGTGATGCTCGGCAACCTGGAAAACGACGTGTCCACCTCGGTGGCCATCCTCGACCGCCTGCCCGCCAACGAACGCGCCAGTTGGCTGGCGCGTCTCGACCGGCAGAATTACCGGTACTTGCTCAACGCCGGCGAGGCCGGTGAACCGATGACTAGCAACGATGTGCCAATGGCCGCCACCTCGATTGCGGACGCACTGGGCGAGCATTACGCCCTGACCTTTCGCGATATTCCAGGCATCCAGAAACACTTCCAGGTGCACCTGACCCTGGCCGATGGCAACCCGATCACCCTCGACGTACGCCCCGCCGCCCTGCCCGTAGCCTATTGGTTGCCGGTGGTGCTGGTGCTGCAACTGGCGCTGCTGCTCGGCTGCACCTGGGTCGCGGTGCGCCTGGCCGTGCGCCCGCTGACACGCCTGGCCCGTGCGGTCGAAACCCTCGACCCGAACGCTCACCCCACCCCCCTGGACGAAACCGGCCCGAGTGAAGTCGCGCATGCCGCCGCGGCGTTCAATGCCATGCAACAGCGCATTGCCGAATACCTCAAGGAACGCATGCAGATCCTCGCCGCGATTTCCCATGACCTGCAAACGCCGATCACCCGCATGAAACTGCGCGCCGAGTTTATGGACGACAGCGCCGACCGCGAAAAACTGTGGAGCGACCTGAGCGAAATGGAGCACCTGGTACGTGAAGGCGTGGCGTATGCGCGCAGCGTTCACGGCGCCACCGAGGCCAGCCACCGCATTGACCTGGACGCCTTTCTCGACAGCCTGGTGTTTGACTATCAGGACATGCAAAAGCAGGTCAGCCTGCGCGGCAAAAGCGCGCTGATCCTCGACACCCGCCCCCACGCGCTGCGCCGCGTGTTGGTGAACCTGGTGGACAACGCCCTTAAATTCGCCGGCAACGCCGAGCTGGAAGTCGGCTCGACAGCCAATGGGCAGTTGTCGATCAAGGTGTTGGACCAAGGCCCCGGAATTGCCGAAGACGAATTGGCGCAGGTGCTGCAGCCGTTCTACCGGGTAGAAAGCTCACGCAATCGCGGCACCGGCGGCACCGGGCTGGGGTTGGCGATTGCCCAGCAACTGGCGGTGGCGATCGGCGGCACGCTGACCTTGAGCAATCGGGTTGAAGGCGGCTTGTGCGCCGAGATCCGTTTGAGTCTTTAGCGCACTGTTCTGTGGCGAGCAGGCTTGCCCTGCGTTGGGCTGCGCAGCGGCCCCTTCCAGTTGATTCACCGCGCCGTCTGAATTGGGGCGGCTTCGCCACCCAACGCAGGGCAAGCCTGCTCGCCACATTGAGTGCACAGCTTTAATAAAATTTACGCATGATAATTCTGCTTTTTATAATTAGGTTAGAACCAACAGGCATTTTACAGACCCCGCCACGGCCCTTACTTTTGACCCGAGTGACCGACCCCACGCCCGGAGGAGGTGTTAATCGCGCAATCGACAAGGACAGACCATGAGCATCGAATTTATCGGTTACATCGGCGGCCATCACGCTTCCGAGATTCACCCGCGCAGCGGCCCTACCCTGCAGCCGGACTACGTCGAAACCGTGGCCCGCGCCCACGAAGCGGCCGGCTTCGACCGCGCGTTGGTGGCGTTTCATTCCAACAGCCCGGACAGCACGCTGATCGCCGCGCATGCCGCCAGCGTGACCCAAAAGCTGCAGTTCCTGATCGCCCATCGCCCAGGTTTTGCCCAGCCGACCCTGGCCGCTCGCCAGTTCGCGACCCTGGACGTGTTCAACGGCGGGCGCACGGCCGTGCATATCATCACCGGCGGCGATGACCGTGAACTGCGCGCCGATGGCAGCCATATCGGCAAGGACGAACGTTACGCACGCACCGACGAATACCTCAGCGTGGTGCGCCAGGAATGGACCCACGAGCAGCCTTTCGATTTCAAAGGCACCTACTACCAGGTCGAAGGCGCGCACTCGACGGTGAAGTCGCCGCAGCAACCGCATATCCCGCTGTACTTCGGCGGCTCTTCAGCGGCCGCGATTGCGGTGGCCGGCAAACATGCCGACGTGTATGCGCTGTGGGGCGAAACCTACGAGCAGGTGCGCGAAGTGGTGACCCAGGTGCGCGCAGAAGCGGCCAAGCACGGGCGCACGATTCGCTTCAGCTTGTCGTTGCGCCCGATCCTCGCGCAAACCGAGGAGCTGGCCTGGGCACGTGCCGAGACAATCCTGCAACAGGCGACCGCACTGGCTGACAAGCAGGGCTTTGTGCGCCGCGAACCACCCAACGAAGGCTCGCGCCGCTTGCTGGCAGCGGCAGCGCAAGGTTCGCGCCTGGATAAGCGCCTATGGACCGGGATCGCCGAGTTGCTGGGCGCGCAGGGCAACTCCACTTCATTGGTCGGCACCGCCGAACAAGTCGCGCAGGCATTGCTGGACTACTACGACCTGGGCATCACCACCTTCCTGATACGCGGGTTCGACCCGCTCAACGACGCAATCGACTACGGCAAGCAGCTGATCCCACTGACCCGCCAGCTGGTCGCCGAGCGCGAACAAGCCAAACAGGTCGCCTAACTAAAGAACACCACACAACCCATGTGGGAGCGGGCTTGCTCGCGAATGCGGCGGGTCAGTCAACGCAAATATTGACTGATCCACCGCATTCGCGAGCAAGCCCGCTCCCACATTTTTGATCTTCAGTAGTTTCAAGTTCAGTTTTTGTAGTCGGTATCCGTACGCTCCAACTGCCGAATCAACGCATTCCAATGCCGCGCCACACCCGGCCCTGCGCCATTGCTGAACACCTTGGCCTGCTCCTCCACCTTGGCCACCACCTCTGCCGGCGGGAAGACAAGCTCGGCATTGCCGCCTGCCTGCGCCGCGATCTGGATATTGCACGCGCGCTCCAGCCCTTGCAGTTGCTGGAAGGCGTGTTCCACGCTGATACCGGCAGTCAACAGCCCATGGTTACGCAAAATCATCACACTCTTATCGCCCAGGTCAGCCACCAAGCGCTCGCGCTCATCCAGGTCCAACGCCACGCCTTCATAACCGTGGTACGCCACGCGCCCGGAGAACGCGATGGCGTGCTGGGAGATCGGCAGCAGGCCATCCTTCTGTGCCGACACCGCAATGCCGTCGCGGGTGTGAGTGTGCAGCACCGCTTGCAGGTCATGACGCGCGCCGTGGATGGCGCTGTGGATCACGTAACCTGCGTAGTTGATACCCAGGCCGGTCGGGTCGTCGACAATCGTGCCATCGAGGTCGACCTTGACCAGGTTGGAGGCGTTGATTTCATCGAACAACAGCCCGTAGGCGTTGATCAGGAAATGCTCATCCGGCCCCGGCACGCGGGCGGAGAAGTGCGTATAGATGTGGTCTGTCCATTTGTACAGCGCCGCCAGCCGATAGGCCGCCGCCAGCTTGACGCGCACCTCCCACTCTTCTGGCGTGACGCGCTGGCGGACATTGCTGGAAACGCTGGAAATCGAGGTGACACTGCTCATGGCAAAACTTCCTGGATGGCCTTAAGGACTTCCAGTCAGCCTAGGGGATGGCCAAAAATAATAAAAAGCACATTTTAATCTAAGCTAATTATTATTTTTTTTTATAAAAAATCAGCTACCACATAGATAGTTCCCACGCTCCGCGTGGGAATGCAGCCCTGGACGCTCCGCGTCCCAAAGCGTGACGCAGAGCGTCACAGGAGGCATTCCCACGCAGAGCGTGGGAACGATCAGTCTGCACTCACGCAGCGTTGCGAATCTTGTGTAAAGAGGCCGCCACCAGCGTCCCAAACGCATCCACCGGCCCTTGCAGGTTGCCCAGGAAGTGCGGGTAGATCAGCCACAAATCCATCACCGGTTTGAAGTCCTTGAGCGGCACCACCGCCAGTTGCTCAAGGTGCGCACTGCGCTCCAGCAGCGGCCGCGGCACCAGTCCCAGGCCCAGGCCGTCCGCCACCAGGCCCAGTTGCAATTCGGTGCCGAAGGTTTCCAGGTTCACCCGCAGCGCCAAGCCCTGGTCGGACAAGGTGCGCTGCAACCCGGCACGAAAACCACAGCCATCCGGGTTGAGAATCCAGCCGCCCTGGTACACATCAGCCAACTTGCAGGGCTTTTTCGGCAACTGTGCCTTGGCACACACCACCACTAACTCCATCTTGCCGATGGACTCGCCGACAATGTTGTCCGGGAAGATCTTGCCCGCCGGGAACAACGCCACCGCCGCATCCAGCTCGCCGCGCTCGATCTTGCCGACCAATTGGCTGCCCCAACCGGTGGCGACCTGGGCGCGCAAGTCGGGGTATTCACTGCGCAAGTGCTTGAGCGCATCCAGCAGCACCACATCGCCGATGGTCTGCGGCACGCCCAGGCGCAACACGCCGGTGGGCGGCGCATCGGTGGCCACCAGCTCACGCAGGGCATCCATCTCGCGCAGGATCAACCGGCATTGTTCATACACCCGCGTGCCGATCAGCGTAGGTTTGAGCGGCTTGGTGTTGCGGTCGAACAGCTCCACGCCCAGCGCCTGCTCGAAGTTCTGCACGCGGCGGGTGATGGCCGGTTGAGTCAACTGCAACGACTCGGCGGCGTGGCTGATGGACTGGCAACGAATCACTTCGACAAAGGCATCGATATCGTCAATTTTCATTTGGGCCGCACATAGAGAACAGTCATTAAGATGTGTGGCAAGCATAGTTGCCACACGGCGGTCTGGATAGCCTGCGCTGTGATCGATAACGTCTAACGCTATTCAGACCGGTTCTAAATTACCTAAAGCTATAAGCTAATCATTAAAAAATAGCATATTAACTATAAACATTATGCTTATATAAACCCATCAAGCCATCCCCATAACCGCCATGATGGAATTGCCATGACCCAGTCCCGACACCCCGAAAGACTCAGAGCCTTTATAGGCGCCCTGGCGGAACTGATCGACGGCAACCCGCGCGAAGGCGACCTGTTGCACCGTGGCGGCAAGCTGTTGGCGCAACTGGTCAGCCATGACGACTGGCTGCCCGACGAGTACGCCCAACCGGATCCCGAGCGCTACCAGCAATTTTTGCTGCATGCCGATTCGCGCCAGCGTTTCAGCATCGTCAGCTTTGTCTGGGGGCCGGGCCAGCGCACGCCGATTCACGACCATCGGGTGTGGGGCCTGATCGGCATGTTGCGTGGTGCGGAGTTCTCCCAGGGTTTTGAGCGTGCGCCCGATGGCAGCCTGGTGGCCGAAGGCACACCGGTTCAACTGCTGCCCGGCCAGGTTGAGGCGGTGTCGCCCAAAATCGGCGATATCCATCAGGTCAGCAATGCCCACAGCGACCAGGTGTCGATCAGTATTCACGTGTACGGCGCCAATATTGGTGCCGTGCGCCGTGCGGTGTATCAGCCCGACGGCAGCGAGAAACTGTTTATCTCCGGTTATTCCAACGCCTACCTCCCGAACATCTGGGATTTGTCCAAAGAAAAGAGCCCTGCCCTATGACCACCGTATCGAACCGCAGCTTCGCCCAGATTCGCCAGGCCCTGTTGGACCGTGAAGAAGTCGCCTTGGTCGACGTGCGCGAAGAAGCGCCCTTTGCCGAGTCGCACCCGCTGTTCGCTGCGAATATCCCGCTGTCCAAGCTGGAGCTGGAGGTGTATGCGCGCATTCCCCGTCGCGATACCCAAGTGACGGTCTATGACAATGGCGAAGGGTTGGCCGAACGTGCCGCCGCACGCCTGGTTGCGTTGGGCTACACCCAGGTCAGCTTGCTCGAAGGTAGCCTGGACGGTTGGCGCCGTGCCGGTGGCGAGCTGTTTATCGACGTCAACGTACCGAGCAAAGCCTTCGGCGAGTTGGTTGAGAGCGAGCGCCACACGCCCTCCTTGGCCGCCGAAGAAGTGCAGGCGCTGCTCGACAGCCAGGCCGATGTGGTGGTGCTCGACGCGCGCCGCTTCGACGAATACCAGACCATGAGCATTCCTACCGGCATCAGTGTGCCGGGTGCCGAACTGGTGCTGCGCGCCCGTGAACTGGCACCGGACCCGGCCACCCGTATCATCGTCAACTGCGCCGGGCGCACCCGCAGCATTATCGGCACGCAGTCGCTGATCAACTCAGGCATCGCCAACCCGGTGTCGGCACTGCGCAACGGCACCATCGGCTGGACCCTGGCCGGGCAGAAACTCGCCCATGGCCAAGCGCGCCGCTTTGCGCCGACATCGGAAGAACACCGTCAAATCGCCGCCGCAGACGCACGCCGCGTCGCCGACAAAGCACGCGTCGGCCGCGCCACACTTAACGACCTGCAACGCTGGCAGCAGGAGCCGACCCGCACCACCTACCTGTTCGATGTGCGCACGCCGGAGGAATTCGAAGCCGGCCATTTGCCGGGCGCGCGCTCCACACCCGGCGGCCAGCTGGTGCAGGAAACCGACCATGTGGCCAGCGTGCGCGGCGCGCGCCTGGTGCTGGCCGATGACGACGGCGTGCGGGCGAACATGTCCGCCTCATGGCTCGCGCAATTGGGCTGGGAGGTGTACGTGCTGGACGACCTGCAACCAGCGAACTTCAGCGAACAAGGCGCCTGGGTAGCGCCGGTGCCGGCACCCTTGCAGGCCGAACTGATCAGCCCCCACACCCTGGCCGAGTGGCTGCCCCATGGCGACACGGCGGTGCTGGATTTCACCCCCAGCGCCAACTACGTCAAACGCCATATCCCCGGTGCCTTCTGGGTCTTGCGTGCGCAATTGGCCAACGCCCTGGCCAAGGTGCCGCCTGCCGAACGTTATGTGCTGACCTGCGGCACCAGCCAACTGGCGCGCCTGGCGGTCGCCGACGTCGAAGCCATCACCGGCAAGCCGGTGTTCCTGTTGCAAGGGGGCACGCTTAACTGGATCGCCGAAAAACTGCCGCTGGAAGAAGGCGAAACCCATCTCGCGTCACCGCGTATCGACCGCTATCGCCGCCCGTACGAAGGCACCGACAGCCCGAAAGAAGCCATGCAGGCATATCTGGACTGGGAATTCGGCCTGGTCGACCAACTGGCACGCGATGGTACCCACGGTTTCTACGTGATCTGAACCACCTTCACGCCTGCCCCACACCGGGGCAGGCCGCACCGACCCCTTGCCAGGCGGAGGTAACCCACACCTTTTCAATTTGCCTCGGATTTATCCATCATGGTCTTTAGCACGCCCTTCAAACACCTGCTGCTGAGCAGCGCCCTGGCCCTCGGCCTGATCAGCACTGCACACGCCGCCGATCTGCAACCGCTACGCGTGGCCAACCAGAAATCCACGATCAAGGCATTGCTGGAAGCCTCTGGCGAAACCAACAACGTGCCCTATCAAATCCAGTGGTCGGAGTTCCCTTCCGCCTCGCCGCTGGGCGAAGCCCTGAACGCGGGCGCCGTCGACATTGGCGCCCTCGGCGACGCGCCGTATGTGTTCGCCTTGGGCGCCGGTGCCGCGCTCAAGGTGGTCAGCATCATCCACGCCGAAGGGCGCAACACCACCGCCCTGGTGGTGCCCAAGGACTCGCCGATCAAGACGGCCGCCGACCTCAAGGGCAAAAAAATTGTCACCGGACGCGGCTCCATCGGGCACTACCTGGCGATCCGGGCCTTGGCCAGCGCAGGCCTGACGAGCAGGGATGTGCAATTCATTTTCCTGCTGCCCGCTGAATCCCGGCTGGTACTCGATAACGGCACCGTCGATGCCTGGGCGACATGGGATCCCTACACCACGGTGATCACCTCACAAAGCCACGCCCGCGTCCTGGTCAGCGGCAAACAGTTGTTGAGCAACCACCTGTATTTCGCCGCCACCAGCCAGGCCATCGCCAACAAACGCCCGCAACTGGATGACTTCGTGGCCCGCGTCGACCGTGCCTACGCCTGGGCCAATACGCACCCGGATGCCTACGCTGCCGCCCAAGCCAAAATTACCGGCCTGCCATTGGCGGTGCACCTGGAGGTGGCCAAAGACACGCAACTGAACCCCGTGGTGATTGACGACAGCGTGATCAAGGGCTTGCAAGCCACCGCCGACACCTATCAACAAGAAGGCCTGTTGCCCAAGCGCATCGACGTGTCCCAGGGTTTCGACACCAGCTTTAACGCCGAACGTTTTCCCACTTCCCAAGCATCGCGCTAAGCAAGGAGCCGCACATGAGCACGCCACGTCATCTGAAACTGGGCGCTATGGTCCACGGTGTCGGTCACGGCTGGGGCGAATGGCGCCATCCGCAGGCGCAACCGAATGCGAGTACGAACTTTGGCTTCTATAAACAACAAACCGAGCTGGCCGAAGCGGCCAAGTTCGACTTCGTGTTTATCGCCGACAGCCTGCACATTCACGCCAAATCCAGCCCGCACTACCTCAACCGTTTCGAGCCGCTGACCCTTCTCTCGGCCCTTGCCGCGTTGACCACCCACATCGGCCTGGTCGCCACCGTGACCGTCAGCTACACCGAGCCCTACCAGGTGGCGCGCCAGTTCGCCTCTTTGGACCATATCAGCGGCGGCCGCGCCGGCTGGAACGTGGTCACCTCCTGGCTGAGCGGCACCGCCGACAACTTCGGCAAAGCCGAGCACCCGCCCCACGCCGTACGCTACCGCATCGCCAAGGAGCACTTGAACGTGGTCAAGGGCCTGTGGGATTCCTGGGAAGACGACGCCTTTGCCTACAACAAGCAGAGCGGCGAGTTTTTCACCCCCGAGAAGCTGCATGCGCTGAACCACAAGGGCGAGTTTTTCTCGGTCAAAGGCCCGCTGAACATCGCCCGCTCGCGTCAGGGCCAGCCGGTGATTTTCCAGGCGGGCACCTCTGAAGATGGGCGCAACTTTGCCGCCGAGCATTCCGATGCGATTTTTGTGCATGTGGAGACACTCGAAGAAGCCAAGGCGTACTCGGCTGATTTAAAACGCCGCGCCAAGGGTTTTGGCCGTGATGCGGGCAGCCTGTCGATTTTGCCGGGCATTCGTCCGATTGTCGGGCGCGATGCTGCCGAGGTGGAAAGCCGCTATCAGCAGGCCGTGGACCTGGTCACCGTCGAAGATGCGATTGTGGCGCTGGGCCGCCCGTTCAACGACCACGATTTCAGCCAATACCCGCTGGACGCACCGTTCCCGGAGCTTGGCGACCTGGGCAGCAACAGCCAGAAAGGCGGTTCTGACCGTATCAAGCAACTGGCCAGGGACGAAGGCCTGACCCTGCGCGAAGTGGCCTTGCGTTTTTCGCGGCCCAAGCGCGAGTTTGTCGGCACTCCGGAGCAGGTTGCCGATGCCATCCAAACCTGGTTCGAGTCCGGCGCCAGCGACGGCTTCATCATCAACTCGTTACTGCCCGATGGCTTGCAGTACTTCACCGAACTGGTGGTGCCGGTGCTGCAACAACGCGGGCTGTTTCGCAGCGAATACAGCGGCCAGACCTTGCGCGACAACCTGGGGCTGGAGGTGCCGACCAATCGGTACAGCGAAGTTGAAGTGCAACAGGAAGCGCTGGCATGAGTGAGCCTCTCAACCGATTAGCCAATGTGGGAGCTGGCTTGCCTGCGATAGCGGTCTCTGGGCCTGCATTGCGGGTGGCTGATACACCGCCTTCGCAGGCAAGCCAGCTCCCACACGGGCCGGCGCAATTCGACGCCCTGCTCGAACGCCTCAGTGCCGAGCTGGCCAGCAGCGCGCACCTGTATGACGAAAGCGGCGCCTTCCCCCACGCCAACTTCAAGCGGCTGCATGAACATGGCCTGGTCGCCCTCACCGTGCCCAAGGCCCTGGGTGGGGGTGGCGCCAGCTTGGCGCAGGCGCGCAAGGCCATCAGCGCGATTGCCAGGGGCGAGCCGTCTACCGCGCTGATTCTGGTGATGCAGTACCTGCAACACACACGCCTGCAAGACAGCAAAACCTGGCCGCAGCACCTGCGCGTACAAGTCGCCGAAGACGCCGTGCGCAACGGAGCGTTGATCAACGCGCTGCGCGTCGAACCTGACCTGGGCACCCCGGCCCGTGGCGGGCTGCCGGCGACCACGGCGGTGCGCACCGCTGACGGCTGGCGCATCAGCGGCCGCAAGATTTATTCCACCGGCAGCCACGGCCTGAGCTGGTTCAGCGTGTGGGCGCGCAGTGATGATGCCGACCCGCTGGTGGGCGCCTGGCTGGTGCCGAAAAACAGCCCCGGCGTGAGCATCATCGACACCTGGGACCACCTGGGCATGCGCGCCACCTGCAGCCACGAAGTGGTGCTCGATAACGTCCTGGTGCCGCTGGACCACGCCGTCAGCGTCAGCCCCTGGAGCGCACCGCAACCTGAGCTGGATGGCGAGGGGTTCCTGTGGATGTCGGTGCTGCTGTCGTCGGTGTACGACGCCGTGGCCCAGGCGGCGCGGGACTGGCTGGTGAACTGGCTGGAGCAGCGCAAGCCGTCCAACCTCGGCGCCGCGCTGTCGAGCTTGCCGCGTTTTCAGGAAACCGTCGGCCATATCGACACCCTGCTGTTTGCCAACCGCAGCCTGCTCGAGGCCGCCGCCCAGGGCCACACGCCAGCCGCCAATGCGGCGCAGCTTAAATACCTGGTGACCGGCAATGCGATCCGCGCCGTGGAGCTTGCCATCGAAGCCTCGGGCAACCCTGGCCTGTCGCGCCATAGCCCGCTGCAACGGCATTACCGCGACGTGCTGTGCAGCCGCGTGCATACGCCGCAGAACGACGCGGTGCTGCAAGGTGTGGGTAAAGCAGTGTTCGCTCAACGTGCGCAACAATGAATAAGGAACGCTCATGAGTCAGGTGATTATCGCCAGCCAGCTGGACGAAGATTACAACCAGGTATTGCGCGAACGCCTTGCCTCGATCCACCCCCATGCCCAGGTGATCGGCGTGCCTGCCGGTGTGCCCAGCGACCTGCCGCCGCAAGCCAATATACTGCTGCTGCGCCCTATCAATGTGCGCGGCTACACCGCGCCCGATACTCCGCCGCCGGGCTGGCCGTATGGCGCGCAGTGGGTACACCTGGTGTCGTCGGGCATCGACTTCTACCCGCAGTGGCTGTTCAACGGCCCGCCGGTAACCACCTCACGGGGCAGCGCCGCCGATAACCTTGCCGAGTTCGCCCTGGCGGCGATCTTTGCGGCGGCAAAGCATTTGCCGGCTATCTGGGTGAAGGATGCCCAGTGGACATTCACCGCGCTGCGCCCGCTCAAGGGCAGCACATTGGGCATTCTCGGCTTTGGTGCGATCGGCAAGAGCCTGGCGCAAAAAGCCCAGGCCTTGGGGATCAACGTGGTTGCGCTGCGCCAGAGCCAGGCACCCTTTGAGGTGGACCATGTTGAGGCCGCCAAGGACATCCACGACCTGTTTGCCCGCGCCGACCACCTGGTGCTGGCGGCGCCGCTCACCGAGGCCACGCGGCATATTGTCGACCGCGATGTGCTCGGCAGCGCCAAGCCGGGATTGCACCTGATCAATATTGCGCGCGGTGGTTTGCTGGATCAGGAGGCCCTGCTGGAAGCCCTGGATAACGGTCAGATCGGCCTGGCCTCGCTGGATGTGACCGAGCCGGAGCCACTGCCGCAGGGCCACCCGTTGTACAGCCATGCGCGGGTGCGGTTGTCGCCGCATACCTCGGCGATTTCGACCAACAGCCAGCAGGAGATTGCCGACACGTTCCTGGCGAATCTGCAGCGGTATGTGCAAGGTTCAACGTTGGCCAATCTTGTCGCCCCTTGAATATGTGTGGGAGCTGGCTTGTGTGGGAGCTGGCTTGCCTGCGATGCAGTCACCTCGGTGTGTCAGTCACACCAAGGTGATGCTATCGCAGGCAAGCCAGCTCCCACATAAGCCAGTCTTCACAATAGATGCGTGTGGGTCAGCAACCGCTGGCCAGGCGTTCGCGCAAAAACTCCACCAGCGCCTGCACTGGCCGCGAACTTTGCCGGTGCTGTGGGTACACCGCCGACAAGGTCAGGGCCTCGGGGGCGAAGTCGTCCAACAGGGTTACCAAGCGCCCGTCCTTCAAGGCCTCGGCGACGATAAAGGTCGGCAAATAAGTGACGCCCAACCCGGCGATCGCAGTGTCGCGCAGCAACTCGCCATTGTTTACGCGCATTCGTCCACTGACGCTGAGCGCCTGCAACTTGCCTTTGAAGCGCCATTGCACTTGGCGGCCATGGCCGTAGGGCAGGCAGTCGTGGTCGGCCAGGTCTTCAGGCCTGAGCGGCGTACCCTTGGCGGCGAGGTAATCAGGGCTGGCGCAATACACTCGCTGCACACTGGCGATGCGCCGGGCAATCAGGGTTGAGTCTTCCAGCGTGCCGATGCGCAAGACCAGGTCGTAGCCCTCGCCGATCAGGTCCACCGGGCGATCACTCAAGTCGACTTCCACCGACACCTGCGGGTGGCGTTGCAGGAACTGCGGCAACAGGCAGCCCAGATGGGCCATGGCAAACGACAACGGCGCGCTGAGCCGAATCGTGCCCCGCGGTTCGCTGTTCTGGCCGGCAATGCCCTGCTCCACTTGCTCGACTTCACCGAGCAGGCGCAAAGCGGATTCGTAATAACTCTGGCCCAGTGGCGTGACGTCCAGCCGACGCGTGGAGCGGTTGAGCAGGCGTACGCCCAAACGGTCTTCCAGCTGGATCAGACGGCGGCTGACGAATTGTTTGGACAAGCCCAATTGCTCGGCCGCGGCGGTGAAGCTGCCGGACTCCATGACCTGGCAAAACAGGCGCATGTCTTCGAAGGGGTTCATTGTCGCTTCTCGGTGGACATTTGGCTGGTTTATAGCCTGTCAGCCGCTACGACACAATCAAATGCAGGAGGGGCTTACCCCCTCCTACAGGGATGATCTACCCCTTCAAACGCAGCTTACTTGGCCGTAAACGCCGAGTAGCTGTTCATCAGGTTACGGTAGTTCGGAATGCGCGGCGACAGCAGATTGGCCAGGCCTTCCATGTCGTTGCGCCAGTCAACTTGCAGTTCACAGGCGACAGAGAACCAGTTCACCAATTGTGCGCCGGCGGCCGTCATGCGTGCCCAAGCGGCTTGTTGCACGGTTTCGTTGAAGGTACCCGAGGCGTCGGTCACCACGAACACCTCAAAGCCTTCAGCGAGGGCGCACAGGGTCGGGAACGCGACGCACACATCCGTTACCACGCCGGCAATGATGATCTGCTTGCGGCCGGTGGCCTTGACGGCCTTGACGAAATCTTCGTTGTCCCACGCGTTGATCTGGCCAGGGCGGGCGATGTAAGGCGCGTCCGGGAACAGCGCCTTGAGTTCCGGAACCAACGGACCGTTAGGGCCACTTTCAAAACTGGTGGTGAGGATGGTCGGCAGGTTGAAGAACTTGGCCACGTCGGCCAGGGCCAACACGTTGTTCTTGAACTCGTTCGGAGAGAAGTCTTGCACCAGGGAAATCAGGCCGGTCTGGTGATCGACCAGCAATACAACGGCGTCATCTTTGTTCAAGCGCTTGTAAGTCATGGGTGAACTCCTTTGGGTGTTTTTAAAATCAGAAGGCAAAGCACGAGCAACCAAACGCGCCCCAGAAACCCTGGAAATCGCTGACCGGTACGCTGGAAAGCCGCGCTTTTTCATGGCCGTGGGCATGCACGCCGCACGGTCCGCTGCAGTGGTGTACTTGAGCTTGCACCGGTGAACCTGGGCGCCAGTGCCCCGGCACCTTGACCACCGGCGACCAGTCCGGCAGCACCGGTACTTGGGGCGGGGCGAAATCTTCGAAGTCGCCGGCGCCGTACACCACCTTGCCGCCGACCACGGTCAGTACCGACTCGATCCATTTGATGGCTTCTTCATCGACGCTGAAGAAGTCCGCCGAGAGTGCCGCCACATCCGCCAACTGGCCGACCTTGATCTGGCCCTTCTTGCCCTGCTCCGAGGAGAACCAGGCGCTGCCGTGGGTGAACAACTCCAGCGCGGTGAGGCGCGGCAGGCCTTCGGCGTGCAGCTCCAGGCCGCCGACGGTGCGGCCGCTGACCATCCAGTACAGCGAAGTCCAGGGGTTGTAGCTCGAGACCCGCGTGGCGTCGGTGCCCGCCCCTACCGGCACGCCTTCGGCCAGCATGCGCTTGATCGGTGGCGTGGCTTCGGCGGCCTTGGCGCCGTAGCGCTCGACAAAATATTCGCCCTGGAACGCCATGCGGTCCTGGATCGCGATACCCCCGCCCAGGGCCCGGACGCGCTCGATGTTTTTCGGCGTAATGGTTTCGGCGTGGTCGAAGAACCACGGCAGACCATTGAACGGAATGTCGCGGTTGACCTTCTCGAACACATCGAGCATGCGCGAGATGGATTCGTCGTACGTGGCGTGCAGCCGGAACGGCCAGCGCTGCTCAACCAAATGGCGCACCACCGGTTCCAGTTCCTGCTCCATGGTCAACGGCAGGTCGGGGCGTGGCTCAAGGAAATCTTCGAAGTCCGCCGCCGAAAACACCAGCATCTCGCCTGCGCCGTTGTGGCGCAGGTAATCGTCGCCCTGGTGCAGGGTGACGCTGCCGGTCCAGTGCTTGAAGTCGCTGAGTTCTTCCTTGGGCTTTTGCGTGAACAGGTTGTAGGCGATGCGCACCGTCAGCTGTTGGTCCTTGGCCAGTTGTTCAATGACCGCGTAGTCATCGGGGTAGTTCTGGAAACCACCGCCGGCGTCGATGGCGCTGGTGAGGCCCAGGCGATTGAGTTCACGCATGAACTGGCGGGTCGAATTGACCTGGTATTCGAGCGGCAGTTTCGGGCCCTTGGCCAGGGTTGCATACAAGATCATCGCGTTGGGACGCGCCACCAGCATGCCGGTGGGGTTGCCGTTGCTGTCGCGCACAATCTCGCCGCCCGGCGGGTTCGGCGTGTCCTTGGTGTAACCGGCCACGCGCAGGGCGGCGCGGTTGAGCAAGGCACGGTCATACAGGTGCAGCACGAACACCGGCGTATCTGGCGCGGCCTGATTCAACTCTTCCAGGGTCGGCATGCGTTTTTCGGCGAACTGGAATTCGTTCCAGCCCCCCACCACACGCACCCATTGCGGCGTCGGCGTGCGATCGGCTTGATCCTTGAGCATGCGCAACGCATCGGCCAGTGACGGCACGCCTTCCCAGCGCAGTTCAAGGTTGTAGTTCAGCCCGCCACGGATCAGGTGCAAGTGCGAGTCGTTAAGGCCGGGGATCACGGTGCGGCCCTTGAGGTCGATGACCTGGGTGCCGCTGCCGCGCAGGGCCATGGCCTCGCCGTCGGTGCCGACCGCGACAAAGCGGCCCTTGTGGATTGCGACCGCAGTGGCCCGTGGGTTTTCGCGGTCCACGGTGTGGAACTGGCCATTGAACAGAATCAGATCGGCGTTCATAGGGTGTCCTTTACAGAGGCTTCAAGCCAGGGAGCGAACAGGCGGGTGGCGGCCGGCATCAGCAGGTAAACCACCAGCAACACAATGGTCAGGGTCACCAAAAAAGTGGAAACCACATAGTTGGACAGGAACGGGTGCAGACGCAGGATCGGCCCCCAGATAAACGGCAGCAGCAGGGTTTGCGGCAGAATCACGCACAGGCTGACCACCGCCTGCTTCCAGCGCGGCGGTTTGGCGGCGCTGTCGGCCAGTGGCGCGAACCAGAACTCATTAGCCGCACCGATTTCGGTTTTGTCGCCGTCGGCCAGCATCGGCGCCGCTTCAGCGATCAGCGCCTGGCGTTCGGGGGAGTCGAGCCAGCGTTGCAGCGCGTCGGTGGAGCGATAGCGCAAGACGCAGGTAAACAGTGCTTGCCCGCCCTGCTTGCCGCGCACCACATCCACACCGAGGTGGCCGGGGCGCTCGCCGGCGATGCGTACGATGCGCCGCAACCAGGCCTCGTAATCGGCTTCACGGCCGGCCTTGATCAGGTGTTTGACGACCAGGGTGACGACTTCGTCGGGGCTGGTTTCAGGTGTCGAGTCCATACGGTGTGATTCCCCCCTGGAGAGTTGAGCGATGGGGGGAGTCTGGCGGGGAACGGGGGGCCGGAATTGGATGTTTGTGCTGTTTCGCCTGGCGCGCTCACGCCATACGCGCCATATGCTCACTGATGCGCGAGCGCAACCAGCGCTCCGCCGGGTCGTTGTCATGCACGCCGCTCCAGACCATCGACAATTCCGAGGCTTCAATCGCGAACGGCGGGTCCTCGGCGCGCAGCACCGTGCCTTCGGTCAAGGCACAGGCGGCGTAGTCGGGCACCGTCGCAATGATCTGCGTGCCTGCCAACAGTGCGCGCAAGCCGCTGAACTGGGGTACCGCCAGCACCACCCTGCGCGCCCGGCCGATGCGCGCCAGGTCAAGGTCGATATTGCCGCTCAAGTCCCCCGAGAACGACACCATCGCGTGGGGCCGCGTGCAGTAGTCATCCAGCGTCAACGGCGCCGCGCCGTCGTCGCCGCGCAGCACCTTGCAGGGAATGTCCCGCAGCTTCTTGCGCTTGGCATTGGCCGGCAGTTCGGTGGTGTAGCTGACGCCCACGGAAATCTCGCCACTGGCCAGCAACGAAGACATCAACAGGTAATTGGCGCGGCGTACCACCACGATGATCCCCGGTGCCTCTTCGCGCAGCTGGCTGAGCAACGGCGGGAACAGACCGAACTCGGCATCATCGGACAGGCCGATACGAAACACCGCGCAGCTGGTGGAAGGGTCGAAATCCTTGGCGCGGCTGACCGCGCCTGAAATGGTGTCCATCGCCGGTTGCAGCTCCTTGAGTATCGCCACCGCCCGTGGCGTGGGCTCCATGCCGCGCCCGTTGCGCAGCAGCAATGGGTCGTCGAACAAGTCGCGCAGGCGCCCGAGCGCGGCACTCACGGCCGGCTGGCCCATGAAGAGTTTTTCGGCGACCCGGGTCAGGTTCTTCTCGAACATCAGCGCCTCGAAAATCACCAACAGGTTCATGTCGACGCGGCGCAGGTCGTTGCGGTTCATGGCGGTATCCAAACGGTTATCAGGCCGTCAGGTAAGCATGTCGCACGGATCGACGATTGCATGCCTGTGCTGTCTTTTCCGGGCGCGCACCTGGCGAAATTAACAACGATTAACTCGCCAGCCAGACGGCCCGGCGCCAAAAATACAGCGGTCTACACTGCATCCATTCACCGGGAACGCTCCCATCGACTACGGATATTTGTCATGGCCCGACTTGATGACTGTGCCCCTCGCCTTGGCGTCACCGGTGGCTTGTGCCCCCGGCGCGAGCGAGTTGCCAAGCAACTGATCCTCGCCAACCTCGGCGAAAGCCTGGCAATTGCCGACTTGGCGCAGGCCTGTGCGCTGTCGCGCAGCCATTTTTCCCGTGCGTTCAAGTGCACCACCGGGCTGTCGCCCCAGGAGTGGATTCGCCAACAACGCATTCAGCGGGCCAAGGAACTGATCACCGGATCGTCCCTGAGCCTGACCCAGATCAGCGTCGAATGCGGCTTCTGCGACCAGGCGCACTTCTGCCATATGTTCACGCGCAGCGAGGGCGTGAACCCGATGACCTGGCGAAGTCACCACATCCGTCAAAAATCACAGGTGATTGCAGCCTAGTGGTCTGCACCGGCCTGGAATATGCTGGCCAAACTCTTTTCCTGAACAGGGGCCACTATGCGTGACCTCAACGACCAGGCCGTGCATTTCGGTCCCTACCGTGTCCACCCGCGCCAGCGCCTGGTGCTGGAGGCTGGCCGCCCCTTGCGCCTGAGCCGACGCGCGCTAGAAATCTTGCTGATTTTGCTGGAGCACGCCGGCAATGTGGTGAGCAAGCAGGAACTGATCACGCGGGTATGGCCCAAAACGGTGGTCGAAGACGGCAACCTGCGTGTGCATATGGCCGCATTGCGCAAGGCCCTGGGCGATGGCCAGGCCGGGCAGCGCTATATCGTCACCGTCGCCCAGCGCGGTTACAGCTTTGTCGCCCCCCTGAGCATTGAACCGATGACCACCGCCATCGACGGTATTCCCCACAACCAGGGCCATAACCTGCCGCTGCGCCGTACGCGGATGATTGGCCGCCAAGTGTTGATCGACGCACTGGTGCAGCAACTGCCGCAGCAACGTTTCATCACCCTGACCGGCGCGGGCGGTATCGGCAAGACCACCGTGGCGCTGCGTGTGGCGGAATTATTGATCGGCCATTACCGCGACGGTATTCACCTGCTGGATCTGGCGCCGCTCAGCGCGCCGTCAATGATCCTGCCCAACCTGGCCGCCCTGCTCCACCTCGCACCCACCGAACATGACCCGCTGCTGACCTTGGCCCGAAGCCTGCACGCGCGGCAGTTGCTGCTGGTGATCGACAACTGCGAACACCTGCTGGACGACATCGCGCTGATCAGCGAAACATTGCTGCGTCACCTGCCACACCTGCACATTTTGGCCACCAGCCGCGAAGCCCTGCGCGCCGAGGGCGAGTACGTGCAACGCCTGGAGCCGCTGGCCTGCCCACCCGCCACCGGCAACCGCGCCCAGGCCCTCGGCTACCCGGCCTTGCAACTGCTGATCGAGCGTGCCATGTCGCACCAGGACAGTTTTGAGCTCAGCGAGGCGCAACTGCCCCTGGCGATCGAGATCTGCAAGCGCCTGGACGGCATTCCCCTGGCAATCGAATTGGTCGCCACGCAGATCGAACGCTTCGGCTTGCCGGGTTTGCTGGTGCAGATGGAGGACAATCTGCGCCTGCTCAACCGTGGCCTGCGCAGCGACCTGCCCCGCCAGCAAACCTTGCGCGCCACGCTGGATTGGAGTTTTAACCTGCTCACCGCGTGCGAACAGATCTGTCTGCGCCGCCTCGCGGTGTTTCGCGGCGGGTTCAGCCTGGCAAGCGCGGCGGCGGTGATCGCCGGGGAGCAGATCGCACCGGCCGAAGTGCTGGGTTCGATCACCCAACTGGTGGCCAAGTCGCTGCTCAACGTCGAGGCCGGCGATGATGACATGGTCTATCGTCTGCTGGATGTCACCCGCAGCTATGCCCTGGAAAAGCTCGACCACGCAGCTGAACTCGACAGCACACGCGAACGCCATGCGGCGCGCTGTCTGGCGCTGATGGACCAGGCGCGGGAAGACTGGGAATTCACTGCCACCGAGCTGTGGATCAACCGTTATGCGCCGTTGCGCGAGGACATTCGCGCCGCCCTCGACTGGGGCTTGGGCGAACACGGCGCGCACCTGCTGGGCATTCGCCTGACGGTCAGCGCCATGCCCTTGTGGCAGGAGTTGTCGCTGCTGCGCGAACATGGGCTGTACGTAGACCAGGCCCTGGCGCTGATGCCGCAATCGGGCGCGCCCTGCACGCAGTTGACCATGCAACTGCAACTGGCCCTGGGCAGCCTGTCCTATCACGCCTTGGGCGGCGCACCGCAGACCATCGCTGCGTTTGTGGCGGCCCGGCGCCTGGCGCAAGCGCTCCAAGATAATGGGGGCCAGTTGCGAGCCGTCTCCGGGCACATGGCGGTCAACCTGTGTGCTGGCCGCTACCGTGAGGCGCTGGAGCAGAGCATGCAGTTCGACCGCCTCGACCCGCGCACCGATCCGCTGCTGGATTTGAGTGCCCAGCGCTTACGGGTACTGGCCCAGCATTTCGCGGGCAACCAGGTCCTGGCCCTGCACAATGCCGAACAAGTACTACAGCGCATGGCCCACAGCGGCCATCTCAACCGTTTCACCCATGGCTTTGGCGTGCAATACGACCAGAGTGTGGCGTCGCTGACGGTGCTGGCGCGCATCCTGTGGCTGCGCGGGTTTCCAGAGCGGGCCGCACGAATGGCAAACCAGGCGCTGGAGCTGGCGTTGCAGATCAACCACGGCACCTCTATCTGCTACACCCTGGCCCTGGCCAGCGTACCGATTGCCCACTACAACGGTGGCAGCGGCACGGCGCACGCGCTGCTGGCGCTGCTGCTGGAACACTCACAGAAACATTCGGTGCAGTTGTTTCATACCTGGGCGCGGCATTACGAGGGCACCGCACCCCATGCGACATTGCAAGGCCTGGGCCTGGTTCAGGACATACTGGTGACCTTCAATGCCGCGCAGGTAGATGACACGGTATTTGAGCGCGCCAGAAACGGCGCGGCCGGTTGGTGCACGGCCGAGATTCTCAGGGTGCGCGCCGAGGCCCTGCCCGACCTGCGCGCGCGCGAATCGCTGCTGCTGGAGGCATTGGGCTTGGCGCACGAGCAAGGCGCACTGGCCTGGCAGTTGCGCTGCGCGACCTCACTGGCTTGCCTGTGGCAAAGCCAGGGCCGTGTGCGGGCAGCACGTGAGCTGTTGAATTCGGTCTACGGGCAATTTACCGAAGGCTATGCCACCCAGGATCTAGTCCGCGTGCGCAGCCTGCTCGACCAGTTGCAGGACAAACGGCCGGCCTGAAAATGGCCCCAGATAATGCCCATAGCCCTGCTGCAAACGCGCCACCTGCAACGGGTCACGCAGCTGCGCCAGGGCGTAGCTGCGCACACTGTTGAGCAGCCGATAGCGCCGCGGGCCGGGGCCGGGCTCGACCACCAGGGAAGACGTCGCGACCAGGCGTGCCAGCAGGTAAGCCAGGTCGGCGTGCGCAAGTTCAGTGCCGGCCACCAGTTCGGTCAAGGCTGGCAACGTCACCGCGCTTTTGAACAGCGCCAATTGCAGGAACAGCCAACGCTGCGGCAGGCTCAGGCGTTGATACGTCCAATCCAGCGCCGCCGTCAGCGACTGATGGCGCTCGACCGCCGTGCGTCGGCCACGCCTTAACACTTGCACGCCGTTGTGTAACTGCTTTTGCAACCCGCGTATTCCCAGGGCTTCAACCTGGGCCGCCGCCAGTTCCAGCGCCAGCGGGATGCCGTCCAGACGCCGGCAGATATCGCACAACGGCGCCAGGTCCTCAGACCGCAGCACAAATCCCTGCTGACCGGCACGCACCCGCGCCACAAACAATTGCAGGGCCGGATACAGCATGGCCTGCTCGACACCGCCCCGGTCAGCCGACGTCGGCAGCGCCAGCCGTGGCACGTGGTGCACCCATTCGCCGGGCACCTGCAAGGTTTCGCGGCTGGTCAGCAGCACGCTCACCTGAGGCGCTTTGGCTTGCAGTGTATGCACCAGATGACGGCAGGCGCCCAGCAACAAATCGGCATTATCGAGCACCAGCAACAGTTGCCGGGCGGCCAATTGCTCGCACAGTGCATGGGCGCCGACACAGGGGTGGAGGTGCAGGGTTTCGCTCAGGTAGTCCAGCAACCGGTTCGGCGCCTGCACAGTTGCCAGGTCCAGCCACCACACGCCATCGCGATAACGCGGCAACACCCGTTCGGCCAGCGCCAGTGCCAGGGTGCTCTTGCCGATGCCGGCGCAGCCGGTGAGCATCATCAGCCGTTGGCCGCCCAGGCGTCTCACCAGGCTGCCCAGCAGTTCGTCGCGGCCGATCACTGGGCTGAGCCGTGCGGCCAGATTGTGCCGAAGCCGCGGTGACGGCACCGGTGACGGCGCCACGAAGCAGTAGCCGCGTTGCGGTTCATTGAGGATATAGCGTTGTCCGTCCAGCGCACGACGCAGGGCTGCGATGTGCACGCGCAAATTACTTTCTTCCACCACGCTGCTCGGCCAGACCCGGCCGATCAAGGTGTCCTTGCTGACAAATTGCCCCGGCGTCTCCAACAGTATCGCGAGGATATCCAGCGCACGCCCACCCAATGGCACCGGCTGGCCGGTCTTGCTGACCAGACGTTGATCGCGATGAAAGGTATAGGGGCCGAAGCTCACCGAGTGTGCATTGTTCATCTGCTGACAGCGCTGGAACACCCGGCCTTGGGCGCCTGCGCCTCCTTTCAAGGGGCCTGGGGCTATCTTGCCAGCTATGCGTGACAGGACAATGCTGGCGCAGGGAGCGACACGGACAATCAGGGCAGCCAGACGGACATTTCGGCGTCAACTGAACTGTTGTCGGTACTGCGTGGGGTTAAGGCCGAGTTTTTCACTGAACAGAAAGCGCATATGCCGCACGCTGCCGAACCCTGCGCGGAAAGCCACGGTCTTGAGTGGCAGGTCTGTGCTTTCCAGCAGGTGCCGGGCACGGTCGATACGCGCGCCTTGCACAAAGGCCATGGGCGTCATGCCCACCTCTTTGGCGAACAGCCGCGCAAAATGGCGCGCGCTCATGCCCGCCAGCGCGGCCATGGACACGATGCTCAATGGCTGATCCAACTGCGCCAGCACCTGGTTCTGCACGCGGGTGATCGGGGTTTCCAGCGGCGCGACGGCGGCGGTCATCGGGCTGAACTGAGCCTGCCCGCCCTGGCGTTTCATCACCACCAGCAGCACCTTGGCGACGTCGACCGCCACCTGCCGGCCATGGTCCTGGGCGATGATCGACAGCGCCAGGTCGATGCCGGCAGTGACCCCGCCGGAGGTAATCAAGCGGCCATCCTGCAAGTAAATGCGATCGGTTTCGACGGTGGCCTTGGGAAAGCCTTTGATCAGGCGGTCGGTGTAGTGCCAGTGCGTGGTGACGCGGTGGCCGTCGAGCAGCCCGGCGTGCCCCAGCACAAAGGCGCCGGTGCAGATCGAACCGAAGCGCCGTGCCCGAGGCGCTGCGGCCCGCAGCCAAGGCAGCAGAGCCGGATGGCATTCGTTATAAGCGCCAGGCCCGCCGGGCACCAGCAGAAGGTCGTAGGCCTCATCGGCATGCGCCAGTTGCAGGTCGGCATGCACGTGCACGCCATTGGAGGCGCGCAGCGGACCGGGCTCGGTACCGATCGTCAGGATCCGATAATGCTCCGACGCCGGCAAGTAGCGATTGGCTATGGAAAACACCTCCAGCGGCCCGGCCATATCGAGCAGCAGGAAGTCTGGAAACAGCGCCATGGCCACAGTTTTCATCAAGAGCAAGTCCATCGTAACGGGAGTCGGGACGGCATTATGGCACGCTTGAAACTGTCAACTAAAATGAGACATTAATTCAATTTTCAGCTTATTAATGAATCACTGGAAAACCATTAACCTTCTTCTCAACGCAAGCGCCCTGCATTTCGCAGCCAGCGCTCACTTGAGGACAAGACCATGCTGACCCTTCGCAAAGCCTCGGAACGCGGCGCCGCCAATCACGGTTGGTTGAAGTCGTTCCACACCTTCTCGTTCGCCAACTACTGGGATCCCAGGGAGCAGGGTTTTTCCGACCTGCTGGTGATCAACGATGACCGCGTCGCCGCCGGCAAAGGCTTTGGCCAGCACCCGCATCGGGACATGGAGATTTTCTCCTATGTGCTCGAAGGCGCCCTGGAACACAAGGACACCCTGGGCACCGGTTCGGTGATCCGCCCTGGCGACGTGCAACTGATGAGCGCCGGCAGCGGCGTGGCCCACAGCGAGTTCAACCACAGCCAGAGCCATGGCGTGCACTTCCTGCAGATCTGGATTGTGCCGAATGTGGTCGGCGCCGAACCGCGCTACCAACAGGAGCACTTCAGCGCAGCGCAAAAACGTGGGCGCTTGCAGTTGATCATCTCGCCGGAAGGCACGGATGGCTCGCTCAACGTTCGCCAGGATGCACGGGTGTATGCCGGGCTGTTCAACGGCGACGAAACCGCAACCCTGGACGTGCCGGCGGACCGCCATGTGTACGTGCACGTGGCCCGCGGCAGCGTCGAACTCAATGGCCACCGCTTGCAGGAAGGCGATGGCGCACGGCTGTGCAATGAGCGGCAGATCCGCCTGAGCCAGGGCGAAGACGCCGAGGTGCTGGTGTTTGACCTGCGCCCTCAGGAACTGCCGCAGATGCCTTGAGCGCCTGCACGATGGCCCGCCACAACGGGCCATCGCTGGCGTCGATAGTCACCATCAGCGCAATGAAGTTCTCTTAAAAAATCCAACGCGTACCATCAAACCCATACCCGGCAACACCCAACTACAACTCTCGGAGCACACCACCATGAAACGCCAACTCTTGCTTAGCCTCGCTTTCTCGGTACTGGCTGCCAACGCTTTTGCCCACCCGGTTGTCGCTGAAGGCGGCGCGGATCGCCTGCAAGGCAACCACGTAGCCGAAAATGGTTCTGACCGTCTGCAGGAACGCCGTATAGCCGAAGGTGGCGCTGATCGCTTGCAGGAACGTGGCCTGGCTGAAGGCGGTGCTGATCGCCTGCAGGAACGCGGCCTGGCTGAAGGCGGTGCTGATCGCCTGCAGGAACGCGGCCTGGCTGAAGGCGGTGCTGATCGCCTGCAGGAACGCGGCCTGGGTGAAGGTGGTGCTGATCGCCTGCAGGAACGCGGCCTGGCTGAAGGCGGTGCTGACCGCCTGCAGGAACGTGGCCTGGCTGAAGGTGGTTCGGATCGTCTGCAGAGCAACCACGTATAACCCTCGCTGTTGGCGAGGCACCCCAAACCGGCCTGATCAGCCGGTTTTTTTTCGCCTGCGATCTGGCCATGTACCCACCCAACTTCTGGTTAACACAGTGCCTGTGGCAAACAGGCTTGTTGTGGCGAGCCAAGCATCCCCCGCCCTGGTGCCCCCACCGCCCCGACACCCCACCACACCGCCCGTCTAAAAAAAAAGATCTGCCCCCCCCCTGCCGCGCCGCTCCCCCACCCCCACCCCGCACGCCTG